>DATCTN010000012.1 GCA_036567965.1 Candidatus Kryptoniota bacterium | reverse complement strand
GAGATCACAACCTCGAGAGAGTGGATGGATATTGCGATGCACAAGTTCAACGTTCCATTGAAGTTTGAGATGCATCCTGTATTTGGCAGGGTGATTAAGAAATTAGTCTAAATCAGAGAATGGGGTATGCCCTGGCATCGTTTAGAAATCCACGCCTCGTGGAGCGATAATCCGGCGGGACGGATTTGAGAATGAGATCGAAGGGGGAAACCGACTAACAAGATCTTAGGAAGCGGGTTGCTTTCCGCCTCAAGGTGTATGCAGCTTCTGTATCATCGTGCGTAAGAATGTTGTGCTCGAAAACCACGACAGGTATATTGAAACGATGAATAGCACGGACCTGCAGGAGCTTAGAGAAGCTGTCGAGTTGCTCGAAAATCCTGGCTGGATCGCAAATCTTACCAATCTCATCGGCGTGCCTCTGGAGTCGGCAATCTCCAGGCTGCCGAGACGGATAAAGGTAAGGATAACGGGGGCTGTAACGAAGTCCATTCGAGTAGCGTTGGAAATAGCCGTAAAGACCATGGACCAAACAAAAGAAGTTTCGGTCAGTAATTGGATACACCGCGCAGCAGTTGGTGGAACAGGTGCATTGGGCGGTTTCTTCGGGCCATGGGCCCTGACTCTTGAGCTTCCAATTTCGACTGCTATAATGTTACGGTCAATCGCATTCATTGCTAGAAGTCACGGTGAGGATTTGACAGTCCCCGAGTCGAAGCTGGCGTGCATTGAGGTTTTTGCCCTGGGGAGTTCATCATCAAGCCATGGTTCTTTGGACGCCAGTTATTATGGCGTGAGAATCGGACTTGCGCGAGCGCTCAGCGAAGCCGCCGAATACATTGCAGCTAAAGGTCTGGCTGACGAAGGAGCTCCTGTAATTGCCAGGTTGATTGCACGGATAGCAGCAAGGTTTGAAGTTGTTGTAACAGAGAAAGTGGCGGTCGAGATTGTCCCTGTCGTTGGGGCTGTGACCGGCGCAACTATTAATGTTTTATTCATCAACCTTTTTCAGAAAATGGCCGAGGGTCATTTCACCATCAGAGAGCTGGAGAGAAAATACGGCCCTGAGGAAGTGAAGAAACAATACTATAAGTTACGTCAGGATGCCGATTGAGAATCGAGCTACCTTATATGACTCATTGTGTACGGCAATAAATGCTGAAGCTGACTAATCGGCATTTCTTGTTTCGAAATCCTATAAGGACTGCCGCAGCAACCTGGAGTAGTGTAGCATGGGCATGGTGAGACGAACCAAGGATTGGATTGTCTCGAAAGCTTTAAGGTTAATGTTTAAGAAATCCCTCTCTGATCTCGGCGAGTTGGCCGATGCAAGCATAAACCCGGAGACAAAACGCATTCATTTACGGCTGGAACTAAAAGGAGAAACAGAACCTATCGATGTTACAATTCTCAAATATGAAGTGAACGGTTCCTGTTTTGTGATAAAAGAGATCACAACCTCGAGAGAGTGGATGGATATTGCGATGCACAAGTTCAACGTTCCATTGAAGTTTGAGATGCATCCTGTATTTGGCAGGGTGATTAAGAAATTAGTCTAAATCAGAGAATGGGGTATGCCCTGGCATCGCCTAGTAGAACGGCAGATAAGTTCTTGAGGCAAGCTGGAGAGCTGAAAGATGGATTTTTCTCTCTTTCCCGCCGCTCAGGAAGGAATGGATTTCACTAAACCCTTACGAGCCAGGGCTCTCGTGCTTCAGCTTGTTCCGTCAGCTTGCTTGCCCTCCGTCTTTTTGGCGGGAGCGCCTGGTTAGCACGCACGTTCACTGGTCTTGCCAGTTTGCCGGCTGCGTCGTAGTGAACGTATAGTTAATTTGTTTTTGCAATCTTAGATAATCAACAACTATGAACAAATTGCTATTAGAATGCACAAAAGCAGTATCGCTGATCACTTCGTCGGTTAGCACATTGATCTTTACAGTGTGAGCGCCATCGGTGATACTGGTTTGGGTCGAAGCAGCAAACCCAGTGTTTGGGTTTGTTGTGACCATTTAAAACTCAGCGTGTGTTTGGCCGTCGATGCCGATTGCCACGGAATCTGACTGGAAACCATTTTGTAACATGATTCGGATTCCATATGAACCCGGCGGTTGCACAGGATTGTTCTTGCTGCAACCGAGAATGCAAGAAACAACAACGATTAGAGCGAAGACGAACATTTTCATGATGTATGTTGACGTGCGTCCTAACGGACCGGAGCTTCCGCCTTCGTCGAAAGAACGACTTCGGCGGACAGGAAGCTGCGGCGACGTGCAGCCATTTCCATGTAGACCATACGCGCGGCAGACATCGCCTTTCCTTAAAAAATTCTTTTTGCGCGCGGCGAAATCGTCGACGCCTGGTTCCGTCAGCTTGTCCGAAGGACTCCTTCGGAGAGCGACTTGTTAGGCCGCAGTTCGCAGCTGTGAGTAACGAGCTTGCTCATTGGCCTTGAGGCGGCTGCCATAGCTCGACCTTGTTTCCCTCTGGATCAATGACCCAGGCAAACTTCCCATACTCGGATTCGTCAATCTTCTCGAGCACATTGCAGCCTTCTTCCTTCAAGACCTTGACCAAGGCGTGGAGGTCTTCCACTCGGTAGTTGACCATGAAGGGAGCAGAGCTCGGAGCAAAGTGATTACTTTCTTGCGGATCGATGAGCCAGGCAGTTGTGCCTGCAACCGGCTTGCCCTCGGCGTCGGTCCAATCGAAGGCGGCTCCGCCCCAGGCTTGGACGTCGATTCCCAAGTGCCGCTTGTACCAAGCCTGCAGTGATGGAGCGTCTTTGGCCTTGAAGAAGATGCCGCCGATACCAGTGACTCGTTTCATGTGACCTCCTATGTGTGGTGGTGGTGAGAGGAATGTTTCTTCTGCGGCCTAACGGACCGGAGCTTCCGCCTTCGTCGAAAGAACGACTTCGGCGGACAGGAAGCTGCGGCGGCGTGCAGCTAGTTCATCGTAGACTATACGCACGGCAGACATCGCCTTTCCTCAAAAAAATTTTCTGGCGCGCGGCGAATTCGTCGACCGCTGGTTCCGTCAGCTTGCTTGCCCGCCGTCTTTTGGGCGGGAGCGACTGGTTACAACGCACACGGCAAAATATTTATTTGACAGATACATAGAGTTTATAAATTCAGTTCCGTGTCGCGGTTCACAATGCATTAGATTATGCCCCGCGTAACATGGCAACAGAATTCACGACGGGCGCTTGAATTGAAGCGCTGAGAGCACATCCCGCACAGTCGTCCAACGCATGTTGGGATAGCGATCATTGTCGAGCGGCTCTAGCTTTGCCCGGCCGTCAAACATGTTACGCATGTACTGCATGCCCTGCCATGCCGGGAAAAGCTCCTTCTCAGCGGGAGTGACGGTGCGCGCTACTTTGATAAGCGTGCCGAGCATTCCCAGACCTCCGGCGCGGAACAGGCGGAACTTCTTTGCCGTCACCTCACCCACAACCGCTGTGAGCTCCCGAGCGCTGATTTGATCGCCAGCGATTCGTAAAATGCGAGGGGTGGACGGATGAAGAGCCGCGCTCGCCGTGAATGCGGCCGTGTCGTCAATCGTCGTGAAGTCCATGCGTTGGTCTGCATCCCCCAATACAGGACTCGCTTCAGTTTGAAGAGAATGAGCGGCATTTGATCGGTCAGAAGATCGGTAAATGCGCCGTTGAAGATCGTGGTCGCTGAAATCGAAGTCTCATCCAGGCGCTTATGGAAGTCTCGGCGCAGATCGAGATTGCGGTTCTCTCCGGGTGGAAGCTTGGTGAAATCGATCGAGTAGTCGGACGGAATGAAGCGAGGTATTCCTGCCGCTATTGCTGCATCCAACAATACTCTTTGGGTATCTACAATCACCTCATGTAATCCTTGCAATGCTGACACGACACAAGATACACCACTGCATGCATCGGACATTTCTTCTACATTTGACATATTTATCTTAAATATCTTCACTCCAAGTCTCTCAAGCTCATTTAATTTTTCAATATCACTGCTTGAGCGAACAACCACTCTAACTTCAGCACCCCTGTCAAGTAAAGCGTTAATAACCCTTTTGCCTAGATTGCCTGTCGCACCTGCTACTAATATTATTTTTTTCATCTTTCCTGTTTTGTTATAAATTTATTAAATATTTACTGAAACTGAAATTTATAGTCATTCACTTTATCCGTTAGAAGTCAATTTACAATTACTGCAACTCGTTAAACTACGCCATGAGCAATTCGTGCGTTCTAACGCTGGTGCTCAGCCGCTGCCGTAAGCGGGAGCGACGCAGGAGCGTACGTTGTAGGCAGTCGGCTGCAACGGTGTGTTAAGTGGCGGTGGTGGAGCCGCCGCTATCTGGCTTTGACTCATCTTTCAAGACCTCGCCAAGGTCGATAGTACCGCCGCCTTCACCAGCAATAATATGAACTACACCCTTCGGGTATTTCTCAATCCGGTGACCGTCTCGAAGCTCAACACTGAGTGGAGGATGTGAGAGAACAGCTCTCATCTCCGTTTCATTTTCTGCCGCAGAACTTTTGAGCAAAGCTTCGACGAATTCGGGCCTCTCAATATATGAACGTAGATATGAGAGATTCTCTTGGTACGCATCAAGACCAACAATACAAAAGAACGCGACGGACTTATATTCTTCTAAAAAAGTTGCCTTCGGCTTTCTCTCGTCTGCGCCGAAAACGCCATAGGCTTCACTTCGGAGATTCTTAAGGCCGGCAATGAGAGAAGCTTGGAGTTGTACAAATGAGTCCAACTCTAGGTGGTGTGCAAACTCATTTCGTATTTTGCGCAAAACGGTAGCTGCGCTCAAAATTTTCGTTGGGATAAACGCGAGTGCCTCGGCGAGCGCGATCTTCATAGAGAACGTGAAATCAGTCGCGGTAGTGAGTCGCGAATAGCGAGGAAGGAATGATCTAAGCGTAGCATCAAGACGATCTTCGACTATGAGAGCCGTGACAATAGCCAACAATCTATCGTCCTTGAGCTGTTCCGTTTTGTTGAATAGCTCTGGAAGTGGATTGTGCCGAAAGTACCGCAAGAGTGGCTCGATAAAGAGTGACTCACCCTCATGTCCAGAGATTAGTCCCATCGTTGCCCTTTTCACCTCTTTCTATTAGTTTCAGCGAGCCTACCTAACGGATTGCGGCTAAGCTGACCGCGTGGCCAATTATAATTTTACACAAAACGAATCGAGGCACAAGACGAATATTTTCATTCAACACAAAACTTCCAAGCGCAATATTAAATTCTACTGACGCTCATACGGTCAGCTTGTCCGAAGGACTCCTTCGGAGAGCCGCTGGTTAGGCAACAAGCATCTGGTTTATAGCGTGTAATCTAACTCTATCTGAGCACCATCTTGATTAGCACTATACCGACCAGTCCCTTGTATACTTTTAAGTTCTCCCATACCTGAACCAGTAATAATTTGCAATGTAGAACTTGCCGCACCATTCTCAAATGTGCCATGGTCTTCAATCGCAAAACTTCCTTCTTTTCCTAAGATACTACCGATAAATCTCATTATCCCAATATAGACAGCAGATGATTTATGTTGGTCGTTTCCGTTGTAATATTTATAGAACATCAAATATTCTACAACAGACTTACCATTAATCTCTCCGCTCATTGAATATTCAACCGATGCTTTGGTCATTTTCACTTCCGAAGAGATTTGCTCGTACACATTCTCCTCCCACTTCTTTACTCCATATGTTCCTTTTGCTATCAATTCGATTTCTCCTTTTTTATGTTTGTTGCCTAACGGTTCAAGCTCAGCGGCGAGGAGGAAGGAGCGCAGCGACTGAAGACGAGTCCGCTGCAGCGTGTCGTTAGGCGGCGACCGGGGTAAATGTCGGGCCTGAGCTCACTGTTGCCTGACTATATCGACTGAGATCTCCACCGCCGGCGTCGTTCCTCTATTCTCAAGCCAGTGCGTGGTGTTCCTATCCTCGGGCCAGCCCAGTCCCGGCCCATACTCCTTCGCCACTCCATTTCGATGGTCAGTGATCGTTCCTTGCAGTATATAGACCATGCCCGGCCTGTCTTTATGGTCGTGAATCGGGCCGAAGACGCCTCCAGGTTTGATGGTCACCACACGCATTCGAAGTTGGCGCCCTGCCATGCCCTCGATTTCAAGGCCAAGGTCAAGCGCTGCTAGCAGCTTCACCGTGACACCTTTCGTCTCAGGTGCTGCCTGTTCATTTCTCATCGTGGTCTCCTTTCTCTACGTTCTGCCCGCCTAACTATAATTAGCCTGCCGTATATCCGCATAACATTCCCGCGATTGAGCGGCGGGCAGGCCGGCAGTAAAAATGTTATGTGCCATCTTCTTTCGCATCTCGACAGAATATGAACGGAGGCTCCCGAAGAAACAGGCTAACTTTGAAAGTTACACCTTTCACTCTCAAATACCGAAACTGTTAGAATGCAATGTCATTCTTTGATCATCACTAACAGCATTTTGAAACGCTGCACTGCACTTGCTGAGTGAGGAACATTGGCGGGAAGAATTATAAATTCGCCCGTGCCGACTTTGACATCTTTACCTCCGACAACAAATTCCGCTTCACCGTCGAGAACTTCCACAAAGGCGTCGAAAGGAGCCGTGTGCTCACTTAACGATTGTCCCTTGTCGAAAGCGAATAGGGAAATCGTACCTCCTCCGCGCTTAATCAACTGTTTGCTGACAACCGCATCTTCGGAGTATCCAACTGAATCGGCTGTCTTCATTGCTTGTGAGCCAAAAGGTTTCTTCTCATCCGTCATTCCTTTACTCCTTCTTTGTTGTGCAGGAGTTGAACTCCTGCACCAGAGCCGACTGCGACAGTTCAACTGTCGCAGAACGCAGACCTTCTAAAATTATCTGCTTACTGTCTTTCCCCTGTGCCATCTTGTCTCGCATTTTCAACAGAATATAAATGGAGGCTCTCGAAGAGACAAACTTGGCGCTCTTTCCCGGCGACGTTTCCGTCGGCTTGACCGCCTGGTCAAGCACAGCGCAATTAATATATCAGCGGGATTATTCTTCTTGTCCGTTTTTTATAATCCAGGTAATTTTGTCCTAGTTGTTCAGTCATGAATTTTTCTTCTACATTTATCCGATAGCCGTGTCCAATAGCAATTGGAATTATCATGAGTAGGATTGATATCCAATTCGACAGCAGGGATCGTTATGCCACCTTTGCGCCCCACTCTTGTAAGTGAGAAACGACAAAATCGATTATTTGAGTATTTTCTTTTTTCCCGTTACCTGAAATTGTCAGCGGCTCGCCGAACGTTATATAGATCGGTTTATGTCTGCTGATGCGCCCTAAGTCTTTTACAACTTTCCCGATTTCCCAAAAATCGGTCTTCAGTGCGATCGGGATTACCCGGACTTTTGCATTTGCGGCTAACTTTACTCCGAGTGAATTGAATTTCGCCGGCACAAACTCAACCATCCTCGTACTCTGTGGAAATATCACGACGGATATTCCTTTCGATAATAATTCCTGTCCTTTGCTCAAGACAATCCCTAAGTCTTCTCTCGAATTTTCCCTGCCGAGCACTATCGGGGCCCTCGACCGCATGATGGGTCCGAAGAAAGGATGCTTCACCAGGCTTTCTTTCACCACAAAGGTTACTTTTTTCTCGGGAGCGATGATACAGGGCAAGACCATCGTTTCCAAGGTGCTCATATGGTTTCCTACAAATACGACGGGGTCGCTGCATCTGCGGATGTTGTCCATTCCCGATATGTGAAACCTGCCGCCGCAGCTTTCGATCAGCTTGAAGATTTCAAAAGAGGACAACGCCCATGCTTCCGCATCGTATCTTCCCTGTATTGCCTGCTTGCGAGTCTTCAATACGATGGAGCTGTATTTGCCGACAAAGAAAAGTCGGGTGTTCAGAGCAATCCTATCCAGGAAGGCGCGGCGGGTATTCTCGCTCGTCAGGTACGCATCCGACGTAAAATATTTTGTTAACAAGATCTAACGTCTCCCTCTGCTTCAATTGGTGGTCAATGAAGGTTACCCAAATGCCCCCCGTAGTTCAAGTGGGAAAAGGGACGTGTCTCACTTTCAAAGGCTCCTGTCACCCTGAACACCGGATAGGAACATTCCGGTGCAGGCTAGTCTGTCGGAGACAGATCCGACAGGGTCGGATTTCGGGGTCTATAGACTTGAACGGTCATAGATGCCGAAATAATCCCGAATAGGATCACTTCGGGACAGGATTCGGCATGACAGGAAGAGGGGGTTATGAGGAGGCTTGGCAAAGACGGTTATGTTTACATCATGAGCAATTTCAATCGCACGACTTTCTATATCGGTGTGACTAGTAATCTTGTCCACAGAGTGATGGAACACCGTGAGGGAAAGGTCCGGGGCTTCACGCAAAGATATAGGCTCAAGTACTTAGTTTACTTCGAAGTCGCCGGCTCGATGATCGATGCAATCTCCCGCGAGAAGCAATTGAAGAACTGGCACAGGGAATGGAAGATCAATCTTATTAAGTCGATGAACCCTGAGATGAAAGACCTTTCCGATGACATTCTTGGAGGAGACAGTTAATGAACTCTGTCGACAAAATAGATGCTCAGCGATATGCTCATGCAAACGAAGCCTGCGAAGAATGCGAGGAGACTCCACTTGTTCGACTGCGAGAGTTTCCCTACTCTCGCTAAGACGTATCCTACAACCAGATTTCCTAGCGCCCAGACGACATTCACCACCGGCGATGAAAGTCCCTTGCCTGGCGGATTGGAAAAGGGAGTTGGAAAGCTGTCACCAGATACGCCGTGAATAAAGTGAGGAACCGTGTTCGCCATAAAGATGCCGGCGAAAATACAGACGACATAATGATACCATTTCATGAGATCCTCCTTCGATTTTTCAGAAGCCCATCCGGCGAGTCGTAGATTGAGCGCCTTCAATGATCGACTTCTTGATCAGATCGTATTCGTCATCGTTGATGGCACCGTTTTGCTTGAGCCTTGCGAGTTTCTCCAGCTGATCAGGAATGCTCACGGCGGACATTGGAACGAAATGAGCTTCAATGAAATTGCGCCTGCGCTCCTGTAGCTTCTTGATGAAATCCGCCAGCGCGTCGCTCGAAGGATTGTCGGAGTAAAAGAGAAGTGTTTGACCTGTGCAGTGAAGACCAAGGTATTTCACGCGTGAAATGAAAAAGCGAACACCAAAAGGGATAGCGAAAACAAAATAGACAAGTGTGGATACGGTATCGAGTCTCGAGTCAGCAATTAACAGTATCAAAGTTCCGACACCCAACGTTAAGAGCCCCACGAAGAACCAGAAGGCAAACTTCGAGTAGGTGCTGAATATATATGTCTCGTCGCTGATTGCTTCATAAGAAATCTTGAATTCGCGGTAGGTAAGAAATGAACGAACACTTACCTGGACTCCGTCGGCGGCAAGTGAATAACTGCGCTTATTGAGCAACAATCGAGTTTGAATCAGGTCAGGGGCATCCATAACAGTCGCTTTCGAATGATTGCACGTCGAGGATGTAGCGGCTATGCTGTCGCCCCGGTTTCGCTGATCTCGCTGGAGGGATCCTGTCTATGGTCTGCTCACCCCCGGTCGCCGGTTTGCCGGCTCGCAAATTATCCCTCGCCATGAAGGAATATATGCGAACGGCTCTGAAGAATCTACTTTAGTAAACTCTTCTCTTGGACATGCTCCTCGTTCCACACCTGATCGAGCGTCTCCATGAAGAGATGGGTCGGCTGAGCGCCGGAGATCGCGTACTTCCTGTTGAAGACGAAGAAAGGTACGCCGGTTATACCAAGCGACTCGGCTTCATCTAGATCCTGCCGCACTTCATCTTCAAATTCCCCGCTCTCCAATGCTTTCCTCGTCGCGGCGGGATCCAAACCGATTTCGGTCCCGAGTAGTACGAGCGTTTCAAATTCGTTTATGTCCTTCCCTTCCGTGAAGTACGCGGCAAAGAGCCTCTCCTCCGCTTTGCCCTGCAAACCGTGCTTCGCTGCAAGATGGATCAGCCTGTGCGCGTCGAATGTGTTGGCTGGAATTATATTATCGAATTTATACTCGAGGCCCACTTCCTTCGCCCTCGCCACGAGGTCATCGTGCATCTCCTTCGCCCACTCACGCGAGCGGCCATACCTGTTTGCAAGATATTCGTGTATATCGCCCGCCGCGCCGGGGTTGAATTCAGGATTCAACTGGAAACTGTGCCACAATATTTCTACTCCATCCTTATGTTCGAACTTGTCAAGCGCGATCTCGAACTTGCGCTTTCCCATGTAGCAGAACGGGCAAACGACATCAGACCAGATTTCTACTTTCATCATCAACTTCCTTCGTTTCTTAAACGGCAGCTTTCTCAACTTCACTCAAGCGGTCCAGCGCCAGGGCCATGTCACCGTCAGCCGTCA
Organism: Candidatus Kryptoniota bacterium; assembly: GCA_036567965.1. Classification (NCBI taxonomy): domain Bacteria; kingdom Pseudomonadati; phylum Candidatus Kryptoniota; species Candidatus Kryptoniota bacterium. The sequence continues at coordinate 150,045 of DATCTN010000012.1, read as the reverse complement.
CGCTGAAAGCGGGAAGGAATTTTGCTCCCCACAATATCTCATCGAACCTGTACGAGTAACGCGAGTGCACAACCTGGCTGAACGTGTCGTCAAACGCCTTTATCATGATAAGGATTTCCGCCTGTGAGTCTGCCAGGTCCTTCAGAGTCTTCCCAAAAAGCGGGCTCTGTTCGTCGATCGGGTGGACGACCGTCCAGGTGAGCGGGAGGAAATATACAGACGATCGTTCGAGGTTCATTACGTGATATTCACGCCTGTGATTGTCACCTGTCCCTGAGACCGTCATGATCAGGACCTTCGCCTCAATCTCCATGAGCGTGTTCGTGCGCTGGTTCGCAATGCGGAATTGAAGGCTCGTCCTGCCGCGATACGGGGCGATGATCGCACTGTCGCTGAAGACCATTCTTGCCGACGGCCGTGAGAATCTCCCGTAGAGCAATCCTGTCGCCACCGCAAGTGCCATCAGTCCCGTCAGCGATTCGAGCGCCGCCACTGAGTTCGTCCAGACGTCCTTAGGTGCGATCGTCCCGTAGCCAACGGTCGTGAACGTATGAACGCTGAGGAAGAATGTGCTCAGGAATTCCGACAGCGGCGTCGAAGTGTCGGCTCCATGTATGTTCCCGATGCCCGCGAGGAGATAAAGACACGCGAAGAGCGCGTTGACCAGTATGTACCCCGAAAGGATAACGAGGAAGAACCGTGGCCAGGAAATGTTTATAAGGAATTGGTAGAAATGGAAATGCTTCAGGCCCAGGCCCGTCTTCCGGACATTGAAAGATCCGTCCTTCTCAATCGCCCGCTGCAGCTTACCGGTGTATTTCTGTGTCAGTCCTGGATCGAACGTCGTTTGCTCAAGACTCATAAATCCTCAGAAGTTGTTGAGTGAAAACTCCAGCTCCCTCGCAGGCGAGACTATTTCCCCGCTGTCAGGAATCAGCCGTCATATTCCAAACAACAAATGGTCCAAAGAAATTCTCCCTGGACCGAGAAGCACGACCGAAGCGGCCGCCAGAAGTACTACGAGCTCGAATTCCCACCCACCCGAAGCGCCCTTGGCAAGGAAAGGCATCTTCGTGTTTCTTTTGAGGCGTATTGCCAGGAACATGACAATGACAAAACACGAGGCGGTCAGCTGGGTGAGCAAACCGAGGAGAATAGCGATTGCGCCGAGCGGTTCGGCGTACGATAGGATCCTCAGATTCTTCAACGCGCCGGCAGTGAGTTGCTCCGATGGCTGCATATTCCTGAACTGCGCTTTCATCACGCCGTGGAGCCAGAAAATCACGGCGAGTCCCGCTCGAAGAATCAGTATTCCGATACTTGGATGATAAATTGACGAGAATAATTCCATGACATCACCTTCTACGAATCATATGGAAATTTAACAATTCCTCTAACACTTTGAACACAGACCCTGTTCCCGCCAAAGCGAGTGGCGTAAGCCCTCCGTCAACTTGTCGTTAGCAATTTAAAGGTTGAAGTTTACGCCTGCCTTGAGATTAGGCAAGACAAGTGGCGCGTTAGCGGAAAATGAAGCAGCTATCCCCATCGACCAGATAAAGTGAAACCCGGGATCGACGATGTTCTCGTGGCCAATGTTTATCTCGCCCGCAAATCCCCCGGTCATGCGGTGTGTGATTCGGTTGGGGAAAAGAACTACTTCGTAGCTGATGCAATTCAGCGTGGACCAACCGGTGTTTTGCGAGACTCTTATCCCGAATCCCCCGTCTGCACTTGGGAAATAACCGCCGCCAATCCAATAGCCGCCGTACTTCACCCCGACAGCCCAGCGATCGCTAACCTGGTACCCAATTCCCAATCCAAATAGTTCGGCCAGGCCCACGGTGAGATGAAAATAAGGACCCCTGACTTCCTGGTCCAGTGAGTCAACTGATATTCCGACAACCGCTGCTGTATCAGACTGAGCTTCCCGGTCAATTGAAGCAACTGGTCCGGCGATTGATTCGGATGCCGGACAAAGCAAGAGGAAGATGAAAAAATTGATTTTCATGTATGAGGTTCTCCTACACTCTTCAGCAAATCCGACTGTAGAAGTTGGTTCCGCATTTATACCACGCCACTGGTTTAATTGGGCTGAAGCCGATTTCTTGTTTGATCTCTGCCGCGAGCTAAAGCTCGGTGCAAGAATCGTGTATTACCCGGCTGAACCGCCACCCGACTTCTTCATCGGTACAATTCCCGCCATGTCGCCGATGACGTTGACGAGCTCCTGGTTGGCGGGCACCACGATCTTTGTGTTCTGCTGTAAAGATGCCTGGACGGTCTCGAGTCGCTTGAGGACCTGCGCATTACCGACGAAGTATTTGTTCGCGGCTTCGTTCACAAGCCGGATCGCTTCGGCTTCGCCTTCAGCCTGGAGTATCTGGGCCTGTTTAATTCCTTCGGCTCTTTTTATTGCCGCACGTTTTTCACCGTCTGCCGTCGTCTCGGCAGCAGTTGCGAAATCTACTGCGGCGATCTTTTCATTTTCTGCTTTCACGATCTTGTTCATAGTGTCCTGGACGTCTTTCGGAGGGTCGATCTGCTTAAGCTCCGCGCGGACGATGTCTATTCCCCAGCTTGTGGTTTCCCTTACAAGTATGTCGATGAGGTCTTTGTTTATTCTACCGCGCTCGCTGTTTGCCGACTTCAGCGTCAATGTGCCGAGTATATTCCTGAGAGTGGTCCGTGTCAGGTTTACGATTTGATACTCGATGCTGTTCACGCTGTATTGGCTTCTTTTCACGCTCTCTTCGTCTTCCCTGATCTTGTAATAGATCTGAGCGTCTACCATCGCGTTCAGATTGTCGTTTGTGATTATCTCCTGCGGTTCGGCGTCGATCATCTTTTCAGTAATATTGACTTTGACAAGTCTGTCGACCATAGGAATGATCCAGTTGAATCCGGCACGCGCGAACTTCCTGTACCTTCCCATTCGTTCGACAAGTCCGCGATGAGTCGGCCTTACGATCTTTATTCCTGAAAAGAAGAATAGGGCAACAAGAATACCAATTGCCCATTCGAGAAATACTAGCCCGCTATCCCCTTCCATGACATCCAGTCCTTTTTTTAGTTTCCTGAATTATGAATGCGAATCAGCCCGTGAAATGGTATACGCCATCGCTGCCAGCCGATCATGATTCCGTTCAGGCGACTCGCAATCATCCTGTTTGCAGAAACGAGAAATATCTAGAGAAAATTAGCAGAGGGAAGAGGAATATTCAATAATGTCGATACGACAGCCGCCGGCATTCCGGGTCAAAGTTTCTCGAGTCCGAGCTTGCATCTCGGATCGCCCGACTTCCTGACCTCCTCGAATCTTTTCACGGATCTATCGGATGGCATTGTGCGAGTGTGAAAGACGTGAAATTGTATGGCCAGATTTCTGAGAGATTTTCCAGTGACACCGACCAGTGAAAGACGGTACTGAATATCAGAATCTTCTCCGTGTCCCGGGCCGTCATAAGCTTCATCGAAGCCGTTTACCGCGACCAGATCCGACTTGTGGACAGAGAAATTGCTCCCGAGAATCTTGTCCGAATCTCTCTTGATGAGTTTTCGAATCAACGTATTCTTTATTCTGATTCCATCCTCAAGTCGAGCCGCCTTCCCTCGCACGCCATCGATGACATCAAATAGCCCGATCCTCTCAAACCGGCCGCTCGCAATTTTCTCTACGTTAAGCGCCTCAGCCCATCTTTCGCTCATCTCAACTCTCCTCCCGAGAAGGAGCCTGTGCGGTTCTCTTTCATCCAGATGATCTTTGAGGAAATCCCGGGCGGCGATACAATCGCCGTCGATAAATACAAGGTAGTCCGACTTCGAGGCGCGGATCGCGTTGTTCAACATTATGTTCTTTCGCCACCCGCGATCTTCATGCCAGAGATGAGTGATAGGAAAGTGGTAGCTTTCCTTTGCCTCACGCACAACTTCTGCAATTGCGGGAGCGGAGCCATCATCCGCCACGATAACCTCGAAGCCTTCAACCGATTGTCGGGCACATGCGGCAAGCGCGCACCGTAGCACTTCAGGCTTGTTATAAACCGCTATCACCAGGCTTATAGAAGGAGCAGCGCCGGCGGACAGCGAGTTTTCGACAGCAGAATATGCTTTCAATCTATTCATTATCCCGGGATTCGAACTCGCGAAGATTCACGCCAACTCAGATCGACCAGAGATAAGTCGGCGTGCGAGATGGGAAATTGTCAGCAGCAGACTGATTGCAGAATTTCCCGGATACTGGAATTGAATTCAAATCTCGAGAGGACTTCATCGCACCCGGCAACGATCGCTTGCGCTTTGAGCGGTGTGTTGACGTGCGAAAGGTAGGCAACGACTCTGATTGAAGAGGTCGAGTCATTCTTCTTCAATCCCTCAACGAAACCGAGTGAGTCGAGAAATTCGTTTTCGAGATCGATAAGGACGAGCGCGCAGTCTTTCAGGTAGAACTGCACCTGGTGGTCCGTTCCTGCGAACCCGACGCTCAAGCCGAAATATTCGGCCGTGTTTCTGATCTTCGTCATGAAAATCAAATCGTTCACTATCGCCGTTACTTTTGCCATTTATCCTAATCCCAATGTTGGTGCATTTTCCTGGAGGGCCTTGATGACGAATGAAATATGCTCATCTTCCGGAATGCCAAGTTCCGCAATCCCGTTTCGAATGTCGTCGCGACTGACGCTCCGGGCAAACGCTTTGTCCTTCAGTTTCTTTTTCACCGACGACGGTTCGAGCCCGACCAATTTTGTAGGCCGCACCAGAGCGACTGCCACAATGAATCCGGAGAGCTCGTCGCACGCGAAAAGGCATTTTGCCATCTGTGTATCTCGCGGGAACTTCGTGTAAGGAGCATGACCCATAATGGCATTTCTGAGACTTTCGGGATAACCTTTCTCCGTAAGAATTTTGTTCCCGACATACGGATGCTGCTCGGCAGTGGGATACATTTCATAATCGAAATCATGAAGTAAGCCGCCCAATCCGTAAAGATCGGGATCTTCATGAAACTTGATCGCATAGGCGCGCATAGCTGCCTCGACTGCGAAAGCATGTTTCCGAAGACTATCTGTCTTGGTATACTCGAAGAGTAAAGCTACCGCTTCATCCCGGCTCGGAACTAAGTCATCTCCCTTGTCACAACTCAAATATATTTTTGCCGCACATTATAATCAATTATCGGTAGTGCCTCACTTTGAGTTACGACCAGATACCCCCACAAACGGCCTTCGGAAAAAATGGCGATTAGGAAATTTCCCGTACTGCCCAACAGAGGCCTAACAAACAAATCGCCGACGCCGTCAGGCGGAGGCTTGATTTGTTTCCCACTTAAGCGGAAATTTCCAGCCATTTTTTCCGATAGCCTTGATTTTTCCTTTGGTACTTTCCTTTTGATCAAGCAAAAGGAAAGTACATCACCTTTCTGGACTCCTGTAATTTATCTTGTCCACTTTTCCCGCTCCGTTTGCATTCACAAATGTGCGGGATCCGCAAGGCGGACTTTTGCTCGTCCAAAAGTCCCGCTCTACGGGATCCCGTATATTGCGTAGATATTGTGGTACGGGAAAAGTGGACAGAAAGTCCGCCAGAGGTCGACGGCACGTCTACGACCCTTCGGGTCGAAAGACCCGTAGGGACTCGTCGAGCGGATGCGCCGCATATAAATTATCGGAGGCGCAAAAAGGACGCCCCGCGAAAATGGTCCCGACTTACGTCGGGGTCGTCCCGCCCGCTGCTTTATGCGATTTTTTGAATTGCTCCGTTAAGTCCTCTGTTGACAAAAAATCGCTATAGCCAATCTGTAGAGACATGAATAGACTGTTCCTCCTTAGCGGGACTCTCCCGAAGGGATCCCTTTCCCTAAGGGACTCCTTCGGAGCGGGACATTTTCGCAAGGGGAGAACAGTTACTTATTGAAATTGGGTCACCACCCAATTATCTCATGCATTTTGACCCGGCGGGAGCCGGCGGATGGCAATCGGGGTGACGAAGAAGGAGAGAATTCCTGAACGATCAGGATTTGCCGGTTCTCGAAAGGATTGCGTTGACCCGCGCTAAGAACACTTTTGTGCTGAACGGCTTGGTTATGTAGTCGTCCGCTCCCTGCTCGAGTCCTCTGACGATTTCTTGTTCGCTCGATTGAGCTGTGAGCATGATTACCGGGATGGACTTCAGCGCAGGATTGCTCCGAAGTCTGCTTAGAGTCTCAAGCCCATTCATCACTGGCATCATCACATCAAGCACGATCAGATCAGGCGGATTCTTTTCCGCGGCTTCGAGTCCCAGCTTCCCGTTCTCTGCCAGCGTCACGTTGTGGCCGGCACCCTTCAACTTGAACTGGATTAATGCCGCGAATTCTTCGGCATCTTCGATGACAAGTATATTCGCCATTTGATCTCGACGCCTCTATTTTCGTGGAACAAAAACCATTATGACCACAGGACAGCTCCAATCTTTCTTCGGAATATTGTCGAACGACTTAAGACTATGGCTGTGTTCTCGAATAGATTTGTCCGACGTTTGATAAATTACGCAAAAAAGCAGCGGAATGCTCAACAACAATATCAGGAGAATCGTGGACAACGCAATGAGATTTCGAATTCTGCTCTATTCAATCGATGTTTGGTCAAATTTTCATAAATTGTTAGAAAAATGATCGACAAGATTAAGGAAATTGCGGTTCAGGCAGGTCACTTCTTAAAGGAGAACCAGGGAAGAATTTCGGAGGTGAAAGAAAAGGGATCGTCCACCAACCTGGTTACAGACATAGACAGGAAGTCGGAAGCGATGATAGTTGATTTCGTCCGGAAGAATTTTCCGGGTCATGATGTCCTTGCGGAAGAAGGAGGCGGAAGTAAAACAAATTCGGAGTACAAGTGGATAGTCGATCCGCTTGATGGCACTACAAATTTCACACATGGATATCCCGTTTACTGTGTTTCAATTGCGGTTGAGCACAAGGGGGAAGTGATCGCAGGCGCGGTGTATGATCCCAACCTGGACGAGATGTTTACTTCTGAAAAAGGATCCGGCGCGTTCTTGAACGGGGAGAGGATCCACGTATCACAAACCGATAATCTTCCGCACGCAATGCTCGCCACAGGATTTCCTTACGACGTAAAGGATGATCCATATAACTGCATCGAGCACTTCGACACATTTCTCCTTTACTCACAAGCCATAAGAAGACTTGGGTCGGCAGCACTGGACATATGCAACGTAGCCAATGGAAGGCTCGACGGATTCTGGGAAGTAAACCTTCACGCGTGGGATACCGCAGCTGCTGTGCTCATCTCGACCGAGGCCGGTGGGAGAGTCTCTGACTTTCGCGGCGGGAAATACAGCATTTACGACAAGAACATCCTGCTCTCAAACGGAAGAATACACGATGCGATGATAAAGGTTCTCGCGAAGAACCTGAAGTAGGATGACTTGCTGCAACGGCCGGGTGATGAATTAACGGTGGAACCGGCGCGCTTCGAATTCCCTCACCGCACGACGACAATTTTAGTTTTGTAAAAATTGAGCCGCGGCCACCTCTCCACCATAACCCCTATCTTCTGCTGACAGTTGCCTCTGCAGTCTCTTTGTTCCCATTCCGCAGATACTTGATAACGATTTTATCGCCCGATTTTATTTCCTGCAAGACGTACATCAGGTCATAGATATTTTTTATCTCTTTTGATCCGATCTTCGTGATCACGTCGCCGCCACGAAGCCCGGCTTTGTCGGCAGGACTGCCGGGGGTCACTCCACTAAGCTTGTAACCGACGTCCTGACTTCCGAAGTCAGGAATCGTACCGAGATACGCCCTCGCTCCCTCTGTCGGCCTTTGCTGCGCAGCGACCGCGGTGAACGCAGGTCTCCACGTTGCGGATTCGAGACTGTCCAGGTCCGCCTTCACGAAGTTCAATACCTTCACCTCACCCGGATAATTCAACTTGTCATAAGTATCGCTCGGTTTGTGGTAGTCCGAATGAACATCAGTGAAGAAGAAGAGTACCGGTATCGACTTTGTATAGAACGATGCATGATCGCTTGGTCCGAATCCCTCCATGTCGAGAGAAAGACTGAGGGAGTCCGCACCGAGCTTCTCGTCGTTAAGCTTCGCAAAACTTTCCCATTGAGTTGCGGTTCCGATGCCTCCAAGAATCAGGCGGTTGTTTCGCAGCCTGCCGATCATATCCATGTTAAGCATTGCCCCGACGTTGTTCTTCGGCATCGGAAGGTGACCAGCGAAATACTCCGAACCGAAGAGCCCTTCTTCTTCGCCCGAAAAGCAGACGAAAACTATCGGCTTCTTCAATGCTTCGCGATGAGAGGCATAGTACCGCGCCAACTCCAGAACGCCCGCCACTCCACTCGCGTTGTCATCCGCACCGTGGTGAATGGCGATCGTATCGGGCTTCATCGATCCAAAAGGTCCCCAGCCAAGATGATCGTAATGGGCACCTAGTATGTAGCAAGTGGAGTCGCTGCTGCCGGAAGGACGGACAATGCCGGCAACATTTATCGCTTTCGTCTTGAGAATCGAAATATCTATTGCCAGGTTCAGCTCGAGATTCTTGATTTCCCTTGAATCGGGTGACATTGTCTTTTCTATTTTTGAGAGCGACGCGGCCAGGTCAAATCCACCCACCTCCAGAAGACGTGTTGCGGCAGCATAGGACATGTTGACTGCGAGAATACCGGCACTCGGGCTGAAATCGTATTCGAATTTCGCGAGCGTCTTGTCGCTTTCTCTATTTACCACGATGATGGCTGACGCGCCCAGATTTCTCGCTGTCATCAGCTTCATCCTCACCGCGCTGAATTTGTAAAGCCGGTCGCTAGTCGAGTCTTCGCGAGGCGAGCCTTTCATTACCACAACGATCTTCCCCTTTACATCGAGGTTGCCATAATCATCATAGTTCGAATCTTTGGCTGAAATTCCGTAGCCCGCGAAAACGACAGGACCGTTCGCAGATCCGCTGTCTGAGTAAGTGTACGGAACGTAATCGGAGTCAATTGCGGCTGAGAAGGTCTTCCCGTCGACAGACGCCGCGACAGAATTCCGACTGCCAAGGACCGCCTTCGCGTTGAAATCATAAAACTGGAAGTAGCCCGGAAACAACGGCTCGACCCCGTAAGCCTTGAACTTCCCGGCGATCCATTTCGCAGCAGCAGCCGCCTGCGGTGAGCCGGTAAGTCTTCCCTGCAATTCGTCGGAGGAGAGAAATTTCACATAAGACTTTATACTATCCGGATTGACCTGTGCTTGTGCCGCGACTGACAGTAGCACGACCAGTATTAACGCCCTTTTCATTTTTCACTCCAATATGAATGTTGTATCACTTTCCATCCCGGAACTCTTTGATAAATTCGCATAGATGAGTTCGGGATTACTGCCTGAAATCTGAATAGCCCAGTCACCTTTATTGTTCTTAATGAGACTGCCGAAGAGTTTTCTTGATTTCGCTTCAGTAAATTTTTCCACGAACACCCAACCAAAATAAGCCGTCTCGTTTCGAATCACAAACGCAGGAACTCGCTGGCCCCACTTCACATCAATGTCGGCGACCTTGCACCGCGCATATCCGTGGACAGAAAGTCTCTCTACAAAAGTCTCCCGCAGAACCTCTCCCTCATGAATAAGCAGATGCACAGACCTTTTGACTGTTCTTCCCTCGATTATGTCATCGACGGCAGCAACCAGCTGATCAGTCACACTTACTTCACCCAGTCGGCCACGAAGACATTTAAATCATGAATCGACTTCGCTCCCCGATTTGAACAAAAGACGAGGTGCTTTCCGTCCCTTGAGAAGATCGGGAAGAAATTGTAAGTACCGACGGACGTGACGCTTTGAAGACCGGTCCCGTCGACGTTGATCATGTACAATTGGAAATTTCTTCCTTCCGGGTCGGCATAATTGGAGGAGAAGATTATTTTTTTGTCGCCGGGGAAAAAGAAAGGCCCGAACGACGCTTTGCCAAAATTCGTCAATTGCTTCTTGCGGGATCCATCGGCGTTCATTATAAATAGCTCCATCTTCTCGGGCTTTACGAGCTTTTCCTTGAGAAGCGATTTATACTCAGCCGCCTCGGACCTGTCCTTGGGATGATAAGCGCGGTACACGATCTTCGTTCCGTCCCATGAATAGAACGGACCGCCGTCGTATCCGAGTTCGTGCGTGAGTCGTTTTATTCCTGAACCGTCGAAATTCATCGAGTAGATATCGAGGTCACCGTCTCTCACGCTCGTGAAGACGATTCTCTTTAGAACATCGGACACGGTGGCCTCGGCGTCATATCCTTCTGCAGACGTGAGGCGTCTCAGGCGCGATCCGTCAGCACGACACTTGAAAATATCGAACGAGGAATAAACCGGCCATATATAACCCCGAGAATAATCAGGAGGCGGCGGACAACCTTTGCCTCCGAGGAATGTGGAAGCATAAATAATCTCGGAATCGCCCGGGAGGAAGTATGAACAAGTTGTCCTTCCTTCGCCATTTGAAATAAGCTTCATATCCGAACCGTCGATATTCATAGTGAAGATCTGGTCGCACTTGAATGAATCTCGCGTTGCCTGGAAGACGATCCTTTTCCCGTCCCACGAAAGGTATGCCTCGGCGTTTTGGCCGCCAAAAGTTAGCTGCCTGATATTTTGGAGATGGGGTTCGTTTGAAACGATGAAATGATTTTCCGCCGGAAGCGTCAACATTGAAATGGCGATAAGAATCTGAATCAATTGCATCATTCACCTTTCTCCTCGAGTTTCTTGGCAGCATCGAGATGCGGACGAGGCAGGATACTCTTCGTGATTTTCAGGAGAGTTCCGTCTTTCCCTATTATGAACGTTACGCGAGACGCAAATTTGAATATCGGATTGAACGCACCGTACATTTTACTGACGGCGCCGCCGGCATCTGAGAGAAGTTCGAAGGGCAAGTTGTGCTCTTTCCTGAATCGCTCGTGGCTCTCTATGGTATCTGTGCTCACTCCGACGACGCGCACGCCGGCGTCCCGAAGGTGCGAAAATTCGTCTCTAAACCCACAAGCCTCCGCCGTACAACCCATTGTAAAATCTTTTGGGTAGAAGTAGAGAATGATATTACCTCCCGCCAGTTCCTCGTATAGATGGAATACCTTGAGGGTAGTCGATGGAAGTTTGAAGTCGGGTGCTTTCTCGCCGGTATTAAGTTTCATATAGACTGTTTCCTGTTGTTCATATACACATGTATGAATAAAAACGAATTGGACCGGTTGATTGGTTCCGTCAAAAGAAAGGCCGAGTGTGATCAAGCATTTCGGGAGCCGTAACTCTCAGGAGAAGGTACAATGAGTCTGAATCTCACTTTCTTCTGAGCGTGTCCAGGGCTGTTCTCGCCCGGACGTACGTATAGCTGTCGCCATTTATATTCGCCGCTGTCTCAAAATCTGAGATCGCGTCGGCGACACGATTCAATTTCAGAAACAGCTCTCCTCTTCCGAGGTACGACCACCGCACGAGGAATTTCGGTACGGCAATTCCGATCATCTTCGTATAGTCATTCAGGGCTTCGGCATAATCTCGATTCAAATCAGAGAGGGCATTCGCGCGAAGAAACAATAAGTAGCCGATGTTCCTTCCATGGCAGCCGTCGTTCGAAGCGTATACGCTGAGGGCAGAATCTGCATAACCAATTATAGGTGCATAGTCGTGGAGTTTGTATAGATCCCAGCACAGGCTCCGTGTAAAATCGAGGTTGAGCGGGTATTCGTCATGGAGCATCCGCATTATCTCTTTCGCGCCAGAGTAGTCGTCCTCGTTGACATACACCACCGTTGCAAGAAACTCGGCCGCTTCTGTCTTTGAGTACTTCCCGTACTCGGCGGCCTTCCTGAGTTGTGCCAGACCTTCCGCCCCATTTCCACTTACTCCGAGGACATAAGCGATCGGCTTGAGGTACCAGGGAATGTTTGACGCGTAATAGTTGAAGGCGCCGATCCCGGAATACGCATCATAGAAATTCGGGTCGAGTTCCAAGATCTTCTGAAGTAATTTCCTGCTCTTCACGCCGTCCGACATGACGGAAAACCAGTCGTGCTTAATTGCGCCGTATCGCGCCCGGTACACAAGCCCTCCCGCGTAGTAGAACAAACCCATTACATCGGAAGGATTCTTCCCGACATAAGTCTTGGATAAACCGCACGCAGAATCGATGAGATGTTTGATCTCCGAATATGCACTGTCTGTCGGACCCGCGCAGTCTTCTTCGAGCATTTTCCAGATTACTCCGCACTTGTACAGGTATCCCACCGGCTCGTCCGGGTAAGCCGCGTTCAGCTTGTCGGTTGTTCTGACTGCCTCTTCAAATTTATAATCGTACGTATTCTCAATCGTCCAACTTACCATGGACTCAAGTTTGCCATTGTTCGCTCGAGACTGAGAATCAGACACTGACGGGCGCAGAATTAGTGGCGCGAATGAAAGGAGTAAAGTGAGGGGGAGATATTTCAACCGCACTGAATGTCTATATTTCTCTATATCCGAAATACGATTCCGGGTCAAGCGTGACCCAGGGTCTGAGTGGCGAATCTATATCCTCAGGATCCGGCAAGATTTTTCCGTTTCGGGGAGTTGGTCGTTTCATCATGGCGCTATTCTCTCCATGATCAATGGTGGTTGGACCGTCTTCTTCGCGGACATGACATATGCCGATCGGATTTCTTCGATGATCTCGTTTTCTACAACGTCTCGATTCGTGCGCGCGATTGCAATAACCTCGCCGCGAGCAACCCTGTCACCAATTTTCATCTGGACGCGAATTCCCGCCGCTGGATCGATTTGTTCCCCCGCCTTCATCCTTCCCGCACCGAGTCTTACGGCTGTCATTCCGATTTTTCGGGTATCGATCGCTTTGACGTATCCCGATTCGAGCGAGCTGACGTCCACGACCCTTCGCGCGGCCGGATACTTTTCCGGATTTTGAATGAACGCCACGTCACCACCCTGGGCGCGGACCATCTCAAGAAATTTTTCGTATCCTGCACCAGACGCAAGTGCCTTCCCGGCTTTTGAAACCGAACGAGATAAACTTTCACCGGTGCAAAGAGAAAGCATTTCGCCTGTCAATTTCAATGTCAATTCGGTAACATCTCTCACTTTCGATTTTCCGCTCAGGACATCAATCGATTCCACAACTTCATTCCAGTTTCCAACTTCATGACCCAACGGCTGGTTCATCCCGGTAAGATATGCAGCGGTCTTTTTGCCATAAAGCTTACCGATCTTTACCATTTTACGGGCGAGCAATCGTGCATCAGACACCTTCTTCATGAACGCGCCGTTCCCAACTTTGATATCGAGAACGAGGGCGTCTATTCCTTCCGCGAGTTTTTTGCTCATGATGCTCGACGTTATCAGTGGTATCGATTCGATCGTCGCCGTCACGTCCCGAAGCGCGTACATTTTCCTGTCGGCAGGCACAATGTCGTCGGACTGGGCACTCATCACGAGTCCGACATCGTTCAGGATTCTTTTGTACTCTGCGGTAGAAAGAGCCGTCCTGAATCCCGGGATAGATTCCAACTTATCGACCGTCCCGCCTGTATGGCCAAGTCCCCTGCCTGAAACCATCGGGACTTTTATTCCGCAAGCCGCAGCGATCGGAGCCAGTAGCAGCGAAATCTTGTCGCCGACTCCTCCCGTTGAATGCTTGTCCGCTTTTGATCCCGGAATATCGGAGAGGTCAACCGTAACTCCCGACGATATCATCGAATGAATGAGTGCTAAAATTTCGGCGTCGGACATTCCTTTGAAGAATACCGACATCAGGAAAGCGGACATCTGGTAGTCCGGCAATTCCCCTGAAGTATAGCCCGAGACTATTTCAGCGATTTCGTTTTCCGAAAGAACCCCGCCGTCGCGTTTCTTCCGGATAATCTCATATGTAGTCAGCATCAGCCCTTAAGCAAGTCCTTAAGGAAGAAAAGTCCCGCAATCGTCTTCGCGTCGACAATTTCTCCCGATTTGACCATCTTGAACGCAGCATCGGGTGAAATCAGCTCTAACTTTAAGTCGGATTCGCCCTCTTCGAGGTTTTGTTTCCCGTCGGTGAGCTTTCGTGCCAGGAAAATATGAAGTCGCTCGGTGCAGAATCCGGGTGACGTACAAATCGTCGTCAGCCTTTCAAGATGGGAACTTGCGTAACCGGTTTCTTCTTCGAGTTCTCTCGAAGCACAGACCTCCGGTGGTTCACCCGGTTCGAGTTTTCCTGCGGGTAGTTCGATCACAAACTCATTTAATGGATAGCGTTTCTGGCGGACGAAGACGATTCGTCCGTCGTCCAGAAGCGGAAGGACCACAGCGCCGCCCGGGTGTTCCGCAATTTCCCTGACGGCTTTCCGCCCCGAGTCGTACTCCACTTCATCGACAATGGTGTTGAACACCTTTCCGCGATAAATGACCCGGCGATTGAGGAGCTTAAGCGGCATCGGCCTTTCGGCTGCCAGGCTTCTCAATAGGAACGTTCTCCTTGCATAGCGGGCAATTTTCAGGTTTGTACGTGTCGGCGGTCATCTTAAGGAGGTGGAAAGTTTTCGCCGCAAAGTTAATGGGTTGATGGCTCCTGTCGACGATCGACGCGACGCCGACAACAGTTCCGCCTGCCCATTTAACCAGCTCGACGATCTCCATAGCACTCCCGCCTGTAGTGACGACGTCCTCGCATACGAGCACGCGCTCGCCTTGCTTGACCTCGAAACCTCGGCGAAATAACATGACATTATTCTGCCTTTCGGCAAAGATGCCCCGGACTCTCATCTGGCGCGCGACTTCCTGGCCGACCATTATGCCGCCGATCGCCGGCGAGGCCACGAGCTCGACCCGCCAGTCGTGGAAATACCTTGCTATTTCTCCGCAAAGAAGTTCGTTGTATTGCGGATACTGAAGCACCCTGGCGCATTGGAAATATTCGGCGCTGTGAAGGCCGCTTGAAAGCTGGAAGTGCCCATGCTGAAGAGCACCAGTCATCTTGAACAGTTCAAGAATCTTTTCCTTTTCCATTATGCTCCGCTGAATTTCTCGATTTTTTCGGCGAGGTCGAAGTCTTTCGTGGTCAGACCTTCCTCGCTATGGGTCGTCAGTATTATCTTGACACGATTGTATTCTATCGTCATGTCCGGATGGTGTTCCATCTTCTCAGCGGCGAGAGCTATCTTGATTACGAATCCCATAGCTTCCTGAAAATCTTTCAACTTATAATCTTTTACTATCGAATCCTCAGCCAACCGCCAGCCTGGCAGCTTGGCAAGTCTCGCGTCTATCTCAGGTTTCTTAAGTTTCATGATCAGTCCTCCTCTATAGTTTATTCACCATCACGCTTGTCCGGCGTACAGCTCCAGCTCAACAAGTTCCGAGATAATATGTCCGATTGTAATATGTCCCTCCTGGATGCGCTGAGTATTGTCCGAAGGGATAACGATTGGGAGATCGCATTTCGCCTTGAGCCTACCCCCATCTTTTCCAAGGAAGCCGATCACAAACAGTCCTTGTTGCCGCGCTTTATCGGCGGCCCGGATTATATTTTCGGAATTGCCGCTGGTGGAGATCACCACGATCACGTCTCCGTTTCGCCCGAGCGCTTCGACAAGGCGCGCATATGTATTTTCAAAACCCAGATCGTTTCCGCCTGCCGTGAGAGCTGACGTGTCGGTCGTAAGAGAGATCGCGGGAAGTCCCTTTCGCTTGATTTCGTGGTTCAGTCGAATTGTGAATTCAGTTGCGAGGTGTTGGGAATCCGCCGCGCTGCCGCCGTTCCCGCAAAAGAGGATCTTCCTGTCGTTCTTAAGGGCATCTCTTATCACTGTTACCGCCCTCGAGATCTGGTCGAAGCATGAGTTAAGGATCGCCTTTTTTGTCGCGGCACTTTCTTCCAGTGACTCACGGATAAATTTGCTTCGGTCGATCATCAGACAATTACTCCTTGCGGTTTTCTGAAATGCACCGCACGCGCAAACTCCTTCAACAGATCAGCATGTCCGTCCTCCTCGAAAAAATTCCCCGTAACCACGAACGACGCACCTGCGCGTGCCAATTCGTTCGCAGTTTCAGGATTCTTGATGCCGCCGCCGACGGCGATGGGGACACCCACGGATTTCGAAACCATTCGCACCATTTCGGGCGGGACTGAATACAGAGCGCCGCTGCCCGCTTCGAGATAGACCATCTTCATCCCGAACATTTCCGCCGCCATTGAGTAAGCGGCCGCGATTTCCGGTTTCTCGCGCGGGATGGGAAAACTATCCGACATGAAATGCGCCGACGTCATCTTTCCAGACTCCACCAGGAGATACGCCGTCGGAATCGTCTCGAGCCGGTGCTGCTTGATGAGAGGCGCTGCATGCACATGGTTACCGATTATTAAGTCTATGTTCCTCGAGGCCAGGACGGAGAGGAACAGGATCGCGTCTGCCTGCCCGGAGATCTGGAACAAGCTTCCCGGAAAAATCACGACAGGGATCTTAGAATTCTTTTTCATGTCTGTGAGGACTTTCTCAAAGACATCGCGTGTAAGGAGGCTGCTGCCGACAAGGAACGCATCTACGCCGGCATCCTGCGCATGTCTGACCACTCGCCCGAGATCTTCATTGGCGAGTTTGTCCGGATCGAGGAGAAGCAGGAAACCTGCTCCGTTTTGCTCGCGGACCTCAAGTAGATAGTCGTAGATCTTCATCAGCCTCCTATTTTAAGTATTGTCTGACGATTTCAGGAACGCTTTTTAGAGCTTCATCAATTTTCGATTGGTCCTTGCCTCCGGCCGTCGCGAAATCAGGTCTGCCGCCGCCGCCGCCGCCGACTTTCCGTGCGACCTCACCGACGATTTTTCCGGCATGCAATTTCTTTTCGCCGATCGCGGCAGCAGAAACGACCGCTACCAGGCTTACTTTGTCGCGGATCCTGCTTCCAAGTACGATCACGGAAGCGATCGATTTGGATCTGACGTGGTCAGCCAGCTCTTTCAATTCTTCATCTGAACTTACGTCAATATGCGCGCAAAAAATCTTCACGCCATCGATTTCTGTCCGACCGTTACCTTCCCTGATAAGCTGTTCAATCCTGTCGACCGCAATCTTATATCTATGATCGTTCAGCTCCTGTTCGAGAGCCTTGATGCGTTCGGATAATTCTTCACTTTCCTTTTCTTTCTCCTGGATCTGACTCTTCAAGTCCGAGATCACGTGTTCTACGCCTGTTCCAGTTACGGCTTCGACGCGGCGCACACCGCTTGCAATACTCGACTCGCTGGTCACCTTGAAGATACCTATTTCGCTTGTGTTCCGGACATGCGTTCCACCACAGAATTCCATCGAGAAGTCGCCGAACTGGACAACATTTACTTTGTCGCCGTATTTGTCTCCGAAGAAAGCAAGGGCACCCATCTTCTTCGCCTGCTCATAAGGGATATTTCTGTGATGCAAGAGTTCAATACGTTCGAGTACTTTATCGTTCACTATGTTTTCGATCTCTCTCAACTCTTCGGGCGTCACTTTTTTATGATGTGCAAAATCGAACCTGAGGTGATTCGGGTCCACGAGAGAGCCGGCCTGGTGGACGTGGGTGCCGAGAACTTTTCTGAGAGCTGCGTGTAAAAGATGCGTGGCGCTGTGGTTGCGCATGATCTCAAGCCTGCGCTTCGCGTCCACTTTCGCAAAGACTTCCTCACCGGAATGGAGTGTGTCGCCCGGATTACCATCGACGACGTGAACAATGCGGTCATCGACTTTTACAAGATCGAGAATCGGAATTTCTCTTCCACCCGCGATGAGGTTCCCGGTATCGTCGACCTGCCCTCCTGATTCAGCGTAAAATGGCGTCCTGTCGAGAAGGACGTAGTCTTCGTTCCCGACTTTCTTCATCCCGACGACTTTCGCGCGGTCTTCAGTCGAATCATAACCTGTAAACTCGGTCTTCGAATTGCCGACGAGTTGTTTAAGAGTGCCGTCATCCGGCAGGATCACATTCACGTTTTTTCTGCCTGCGGTCCGCGATCTTTCCTGCTGTACCTGCATCAGCTTCTCGAACCCTGCCGAATCAATCGAGAGTCCGCGTTCATTCGCAATCAGGCTCGTGAGATCGGCGGGAAAACCGTAAGTATCGTACAACTTGAAGACATCTTCACCTGGAATTACTTTTCGGCCGGCGGTGCGAATCCTGCCGACAACGTCCTCGAATATCTCGAGACCGCGGTCGAGAGTCAGATTGAAATTCTCCTCTTCAGACTTTATGACGTCGGCAATTCTCCTTTGTGCCTTCGCGATCTCCGGGTATGCACCACCCATTTTGGTGACGAGCACATCCACGAGTTTATAAATGAACGGCTCGTGCATTTCCAGATTGCGCGCATAGCGTGACGCCCTTCTCAATATCCTCCTGAGAACATAACCTCGTCCTTCGTTCGACGGGTTCGCGTTATCCGCGATGGCGAATGTGAGAGCACGAACGTGGTCGGCGATAACGCGCATCGCGACCTGATTGTGCTCACCTTCGTATTTTTTTCCGGAAAGCTGCGAAATCCGCTCGATGATCGGGGTGAAGAGATCCGTGTCGTAGTTCGAATTCTTACCCTGAAGCACCGCGACGACCCTCTCGAACCCCATGCCGGTGTCAACGTGTTTCGCGGGGAGAGTCTCCAATTCACCCGAAGAGTTACGGTTATATTGAATGAAGACAAGATTCCAAAGCTCGATGAACCGTCCGCAGCCGTCGGTATTGACTCGATGCGAGTGATTCTTAGAGCACAACCCCTCGCCGAGATCGATGTGTATTTCGGAACACGGTCCGCAAGGCCCGGTTTCACCCATTTCCCAAAAATTGTGTTTCGCACCGAACTTGAGGACGCGGTCATTTGGGATATCTGTAACTCTTTTCCATATATCCGCTGCCTCGTCATCGGTTTCAAATACGGTAGCGTAGAGTTTGTCCTTTGGGAGTTTCCAGACTTCCGTCAGGAGTTCCCATGCCCATCCAATCGCCTCTTTCTTGTAGTAATCTCCGAACGACCAGTTTCCCAACATCTCGAAGAATGTATGATGGTACGTGTCATGCCCAACTTCTTCCAGATCGTTATGCTTCCCGCTCACCCTGATGCATTTCTGGTAATTTGCCGCACGAGTATAATCACGTTTCCCTTTTCCGAGAAATATGTCCTTGAACTGGTTCATGCCCGCGTTCGTGAAGAGAAGCGTCGGGTCGTCGTAAGGAACGACAGGAGAGCTCGGCACGAATCTATGCCCGTGGCTTTCAAAAAACTTTACAAAACTTTCTCTGACTTCGTTAGAATTCATCTATCAAATCTCTATTTGTGTAATGAGACTGATCTCCTCGAGGACGCTGTTGACCCTCAGGCAATCATTCAACGGTCCTTCATATGCCGCCGCCTTCCCATTTGAATGCGCCTCAAATGCGATCGCTTCAGCTTTTTCGGATGAACAGCCAAGTGCCTTTATCAACTGGCCGATAACCTCCTCGAACGTGTGCCAATCATCGTTGAATAGTATGACTCTTGCGGGAGTCTGCACTTCGGTGATAGTGTCGTCGACTTCAAGCGGTTTCTCAAGTGCAGATAGGCCGAAGACACTATCCAAAAGGTACTCCGGAACATGCAAAACCATGCGTCAACAATTATTAGTATTGCCGCGTAACAGGCTGTGATATGAATACTGAACTGCCATTTGCAGACCTCGTTGAAATATAAACGTAATGGGGGGTTTGTTTCAAGAACGGAATATGGATGGCACTTCAATCATTTCGTTTGTTGCTGATTTGGAAGTGCGGGAAATGAATTTTTTTGAATTTGTGGATCGAATTCAAACCATGTCGTTGCAAGACGCACGAAGGGAGCCCTCAACCGGAAAGAGGTTCATGAGAAGGTTCGATGTGAATTAAAAATGATACTGCTTCAATAAAGTGGAAGTCGTGATAATTGCCCTACAGTGTTAACCGAGAAGATCGATTCCTTTCGCCAGCAAGAAGGTATGAGGTGTATGAAGAAGACGACGATCTCCTTTCCATCCGCGAGTTCAGAAATTTTCCGCGATCTTGAGCTTCTTCCCTTTAGTTTCGGGGAACGTCCAGATCCAGATTCCCGTGAGGACGGCGAAAATCGCAGCGAGGGATATGCCGCCACTCAGTCCATATTTCTCGGCTATGACTGCGATGACGACCGGTGTAAGAAATTGGATTCCCCGCGCAAGATTGAACGCCGAGCCCATCGCGGTGTTTCGAATAGAAGTGGGGTATAGCTCGCTGAAAAGCGGTCCGTACCCGCTGAACATTCCCGTACCGAATCCCACGAGGAACATGAAACCCAATATGACCGGAGGGTATATTACCGCAACGTTCCACATGACAGTTATCATCACGAGGGCGCCTGCCATTATGAATGAGTAAACCGAGTATGCAGGTCGTCGACCAAATTTATCGGCTACCAACCCGAAGGAGATATAACCCAATAGGCCGCCGGCTTGCGTGACGAGCATCCACACTGCCGATTTCGCCATCGGAAAATGGCGCTGCTCGTGCAGATACCCGGGAAGCCAAGAGTAGGTGAACCAGTAAGCCGACATATCAAAGAGCGCGAGGATGAGCGATTGGATGAAGAGCTTCCTATACTCCCTGCCAAATAATGCCAGGAACTTGTTCTTGCGTTCATTTGCCAATCCCACGCGATCAAGTTTCCCTTCTGAGACTAATCGATTCCTGGCGAGCCAGATATCAGACTCGGGCAATCGCCGTCTGATTAATATCACTAGAACCGCGGGAAGAACCGATATCAAAAAGCAACTTCTCCATCCGATCACAGGTTGAAGGAAGCCGCCGACAATCGAAGCGAGCACAATTCCGATTGGCGCGCCGGTTTGCATAAAGGCTGCGTATCGAGCTCTGACCGCCGGGGGAAAGGTCTCCCCAACATATGTTTGACCCGTCGCCCACTCACCGCCTACCCCCAGCCCAGTAACGATGCTGAAGGCAAGCAACCAAACGAATCCATTCGAGAATCCGCAAAGAAAAGTTCCGAAGCTGTAAGTCAGGATTGTCCACTGCAGCACTTTCCTTCGTCCATATCGATCGGATAAGACTCCCATAATGACGCCACCGACAGCTGTGGCGGCGAGAGATGCGCCAATAATATATGATCGTGACACATTAGAGAGGCCGAACTCGGCGCTAATCGGGATAATGAGAAAAGTGAAAAGAATGAGGCTGTAGAAATCGAATACCCATCCAGCCCAGCTCATGAACAGGATCTCGTAATGAGCCCTGGTCGGCTTGTCATACTCATTTAGGAGCATTCGATCGACCTTTCTAACGCTGAGCCGGTCACGTGAACGCTCGAGCTGGCGAGAAGTGGAATTTGAAAAGCTTGTTCACTCGGATCTGCGGTGGCCCAGCATTTCTTTTATCTCCGGAACCGCGTTCAGGTTTACGAGAAAGGAAAGAGTCTTCAATTTCATGTACGATTCGTGAAAATATGAATACCCTTTATGATTCCCCTCCCACGCAGTCCTCCACGAATCTTTAAGAAGGAACCATTCATCACCGGAAGAATTCTCACAGGCAACCGCCTGGACAAGATGATCGTCGGTAGTAGTGCCGTTCTCAAATCGGAACTCGCGCGAATCCTGGCCGATGTCTTTTATTGAGATATCAAACTCAGGGATTATTCCTATCCCCTTTTCAATTTCATAACTCGGTTCGGAAATATCGGCGTCGATTGCCACCGAGTACCCATGCTCCAGAGCGCCCTTGATTGACCTGAAGTAGAGATCGAGAGGAACATTAAAGTAGCTGCTGTCGTGCGCCCAATTGTCCGGCACGCGAAGTTGCGTGAAGGTGTAGAATGGCGCGTACTCAAATGAAGTGACTTTGATATATTCGTCCCAGGGAAGTGTCACCACTTGACTCAGGAACGTCTCCGGTGTGTATGCTTTACCTTTGTAGTTGAACTGCGAGGGAGGTTCGCCCATATACTTGTTGAGAACATGTCTGACATGACTGACAACGGAGTCTTCGTTCCAGTACGAGGCAGTCTTCACCATCTCCATGTAGTCCGTCAATTCGATGTACATCGGCTGCTGGTTAAATGTAGCGCAGTAGATTGCCTGACCCCGATAATCGTCCATCGGGATCTCGCCGTACTTCTGGATGGTGTTCCACACGCCTGTAAAGAGATCGCCCGGTGCGAAACGCGACTTGCCGCGCGTCTCCACAAACCGTTTTGCTTTCTCGAGGAACACGCAGTAGACAGGATACATCACGGAAAGTCTGGGCGTGTCAAGTCCAAGTCTTCTCATTTCAGATTCGATATACGAAGTGGTCGAGAAACTCCAGCAAACGAGAGTGGTATCCTGATTGATCGGTAGAAGATGAAAGACCGGGTTGAAATCAGAAACGCCTTCCGGGACGTGATGAGTGCGGGTGAAGAGTTCGAGTTGAGACTTGAGAGTCTGACCATGAGCAGAAATAGAGACTAGCATAACTATCAGCCAAGTGAATGAAGAGTTCGTCATGGCGATCTCCTTGATAACAAGTCCAACAAAATGCAGCGGCGTCAGCCGGTTCCAGGGTCAAGAACATCCAGGTAAAAGCCGGCCAAATCCTGTCAGTGGGGGTCGTTCCTGCCGGTGAGCGACCTTCTGAAAACATAAACGCCGGCGATGATTATTGCTACTGGAAGCGCAGCAGTGACGGTGTCTTCAATGCTCCCGCCGAGTGTGACTTCACCTTTGACCAATATGAGTCCGACGATTCCCAAAGACACAAAGAACGCCGACACGGCAAGCAGCGCGAAATCTCGGAGGTCCGAAAAATAGACCATGAGCAGCGCAAGTCCGGGAATCACAAGTACAGACGGCCATGTCTGATCCCACGAAGCCGGAACCAGACCATAAGACATGAATAAGGTAAGCACCGCTATCAGAAACACAATCGAGCCCCACAGAATTCGCTTACGGTCGGCCGCACCAAATCCTGTCACAGCGTGGAACCCGCCTGCGAGGAGAAGAACATAACCGACCAGCTTCATAAGATCGAACCGCACAACGCCAGCCCGTTCGATCAAGAGGAGAACGCCAACTGCTAGTAGACCGATTCCAATGACCAACCTGACGGGGGTCTTCTTCATCCTTGCTCCGGGCCTGTCACATTTCCTCCTTTGGGATCACCATCGCGCAAGCGACATAAAGCACGAGAGCAAGACCGAGCGAAGCGAATGCCAGGAGGACACACAGGAGTCTAGCAAGCGTCGGATCCGTCCGAAAATATTCCGCGAATCCGCCGCAAACGCCGGATATTTTCTTGTCTCGCGACATCCTCACAAGCTTCCTTTGCTCATGCCCGGACGCGTCCGGATTACGGTTCACTTCAACATCTTGATGTCCCGGATCCTTTTCAAGCAGCAGAGCCCCGCCGATCAGGATAAAGATTATGGGCAGCGCAAGCCGACCGAATGAAACCCATAGAGAGGAAATCGAAAGCAAGTCGAAAATTTTGAAAAGGAGTCCGAGCCCGATTAACATGATAACAGTGCCGACAACCAGACCCGCCATCCCGACCGAGCCGATTCCAGGTTCGGAGGTTTCTTGTTCCGTCACCCGTTCGGGTGCCCCTGTTTCGGCCCGAGGGATTATAACCATGGCAACAAGGTAGAAAAGCGCTCCACCTGCTGCGTTCATTAATGTATACGCGATTAGGACAAGCCTCACGACATTCGCGTCAGTGCGGAAACTTACCGCCAGTCCGCCACAAACCCCGTCGATTATTTTGTCCGAATTGGATTTGAAGAGTTTCAGGGTCGAAAGTTGGGAGGAATGTTCTTCCATATTACTGATGCCGACTCGTTTCGGCTTCTTCAGGCGCGGGCGTTAGTCTTTATGATTTCATCCTCTGTGACGATGTAATCGACTTTGACGTCAGTCTCCAAGGGTTCTATGCTATCGACAACTTGAAATTTGTAAACAAGTGCGACGATCGGCTTCTTTTGTGAGTGAAGATAATTATCGTAATAGCCGAACCCTGAACCGATCCTATTGCCCGACCTGTCGACTGCAACCGCCGGGATGATGAAGATGTCGACCTCTTCGAGCGGTACAGGTGAGAAAACTTTTGGTTCCTTGATATGGAACGGACCTTCGGTGAGATCACCGAGATCGATAAGTTCCGAGGTTTCCAGCTTCCTTTCCTTTTTGTCCGTGATAACGGGTACCGCAATGCGTTTTCCGCGCGCGTACGATCTTGCGACCAGCATGATTGTATCGACTTCATTTGGTCTTGATGATAGGTAGGTGTGCACGAGCCCGGCGTTCCTGTACTCAGGCATATTCTCGAGTCGCATGAGCACAAGTTTACTCCTTTGCAGCGCTTCTTCCTCGCTCAGCTCTTCCCTGATTTTCAAAATCGATTTTCTTATGTCTTCTTTAGAAGTCAATTTAAGATCGCTCCCGCCTGGATTTGGCAAACCGGGGAGAAACCTGCGATGCCATTCACTAAGCTATCGTCCTTTCTTGTTGTACGACGGGGGTCGTGCCGGCCTCCCGCCCGTAAATCCGTCGAGTGTACGCCTGCAATAGCAATGCTTATCTGAACCGATAAGTCTTTTCTAAGTTGGTGAAGATTGAAGTCGCTGATCCGCGGCAGTGTGGGCACCGCCGCTGCTAATTCTCATCGTGACTAATACGCAAAAATATCAGGAAAGAATGTTTAAAAAGCAAACCGTTCAGATATCCGACGTCCTAAGTTCACCCCAGCTTCAATCAGATTTCGAAATTCATTTCACCGCGAGGACCGATGGTTCTTATGTTGACATGATGATTCTCATCAGCCTCAACCATTCCCCAGTATAAGGCGAATTGTTGCATCTGATATTCCGCAGGATAGCGCTCAGAGGTTCCGAGGAATACTTCTTCTGCGCCAATCTGAACAGTTGTGTGAGCGATAGCGTAGGCCGCGTTGTTTGTCGGGACAACGATCGGCAATACCGTTTTCCCTTGTTTCTCGGCGATTTTTATTACTTCGCTGAAGAGTTCTTCCTCGAAATGATCAATGGTATTAGCTGCGGTGGTGCTCTGTCCCGGGATTATTTTGGCTGTCATAACCACAATGTCGACTTCGTCGGGGTCACTCTCTTCAAGGCATCTGTAAAGATGGTTAAGGCGGTTGGGAGCGCGGACTGCCACCAGCTTGCGGCGGGGGGTTCTGCAGCCGATCGCTTCAGCTGTCAGATTATTTTGGGCGAACACGTTGAACTTTTCAAGCGCGGGTCCGCGTGAAGCGTCAAGTCTTTTGTTTGCTCGCTCGGAAAATTCGAAGAGTGCGAAGAGGATAATGGTGAACGTTACTCCGCCCTCAGTCGCGAGCGGCTTGGTGAAAAGATTTGTGACGCCGATGCAAAAAAGAATTATGAAGACGAAAATTAGTCCCAAGGGAACCTCGTACCTCCCTAACTTCAAGTTCGGCGGCATCTTCCATTCCCGCACCGATTTGTCCTTGTGCCGCAGAACGAGTATCGAGAAGGTGGTCATGATAAAAGTCCAGACGACGCCGAATGCGTACGCTTCCCCGAGGAGGAAAACGTCGCCTCTGCTGGCAAGAATGACCAGAATCTGAATGATCGCGAGGAGGTTGATTATGCGGTAGGACGTGCCGAATCTGCCATGGGGGCGACGGAACCATTCATGAAGGACTCCGTCTTCCGCCACGCGATTGAGGACGCTATTCGCTCCGATCAGGGCGGTATTGACTGCTCCGGCAAGTATCAGGAACCCAACGACGACCACAAACGCCTGGAGCGTGAGGAGAATCGTATGAGGTCCGACAAAATTCATCACGAGTCCGCTGAGGGCATTATCATTGTACTTGCCCATCAGGTCGGCCTCCGGGATTATCATGGCACCGAAAATGGAATTCAGTCCGGTGAAGATGAAGCTGAACACGAACATTATCAGCGCGGCGCGCTTCAGGTTCTTGAGTTTCGGAGACTCGATCTCGCGATAGACTTGCGCTAAAGTTTCTTCCCCGCTGACGGCGAGTATCGAGTGTCCCATACCTATAAGCACACCCACGAGTCCGATGGTCTTCAGTACGCTGAATCCCTTGAGCCAACCCATCGCGGAATCGGATAGCCTGACACTGAATGAAGGGATATGCGCGCCACGTGTGAAGATCGTGATAATCGATCCCACGAAGAGGATGCCGGCAAGGACGGAAGTAACCTGAAAGATACGAAGAGCTTTCTCGCTCGACTCTTCAATTCCTATAATATTCTTTCGCCAGAAGTAAAGCTCGATGAGGATCGCGGATCCGACTGCTATGGAGTTAGGTGGCACCTGCAGATTTGGATTCACACCAGCGAGGAGAGAGTCGATGAGTCCCTCAAGATATTGTCCGGCGGACACAGCACTGATCGGCGCGGTTATCAGGTAGTCGAAGACGAGTGCGGAAACAGCCACTTTGGCGAAAGTACTCCCGAGGGTTTTCCGGACCACCCGGTAACTGCCGCCGCGAACAAACATGCTTGAGGATTCGATGTATACTGCCCTGATGCCGTAAGCAAACAACATGACAAACAGGATGAAGAAAGGCGCAGACGGACCTACGGCTTTCTCAGCAATACCGAGCGCATAGAACGCACTCGAACCAATGTCCGACACTACGACCGCCGCAGCCCTCCAGTACGATATGAAGGACAACATGACGGTTGTTATTACCACAACCTTCACTTTCTTGTAGTCGAGGTTACCTGACTCCTGAGGTACGTCTACATATTCCTGCTTCATTAATTCCTTTTTTACAAGGGCTTAAGCTACTTTGTCAGGCCAGAAAAAACAAACAAGACGGTTTGGGCATGATCGAAGTATTATTTTATAAGAATCGCTTTCAAGGTTCTTACGTTTCTTTCGGTTCCATAAAGTGTTTCGATCTTTGCGAAATACACTCCTGAGGCCTGACCTGAAAGGTTGAGAGAAAGGATGTTGTGTCCAGCATGGAGCGAAGTGGAGAACGACTGGATCCTTCTTCCATCGGAGGCATATACAGAGACGTTCGCGGTACCAGTACCCGCAGGCACGTCGACGTCGATATTAGTTGTAGGATTAAATGGATTAGGGTACGCCTCCGAGATCATGAACGTCGAAGGATTCGATTGGTGAACTGCCGTTGCCGGGCTTGCGTCCACCATGGCAGAGTACACCAAAGACGCCAGAGACACCGACGCAGTCTGAAGTTGTCCGATCGTCATCGTATCGAGTAGCGACCATAAGGTCTGGTAGTAAGTCGTCGGAGAATTCTGTCTTGCGCTTTTGCCGCCTGCCTGATCATCAGCGTCGATAATTACCTGGGCCTTTGAGTTCGACGCGTATATCACGCGAAACGCAAAGTCGAGAACGTCCGGGATGTACCTCGAAGTGTCGGGCGAAATCGTGATTTCGGAAAGATAGTCGTGAAGCATAGTGCTTTCGTAAGGGCTATGGATTCCGTTCCTGTTGTAGTTCTCGGTGCAGTGGAGCGGCTGACAGGCGTCTCCGATATAATGTCCGAGGTCTGCTATCACTCTGTTGGCGCTGACCGTGTCTCCACTCTTTAAAAATGCCACAAGCGAGTCATAATCGGCTTTTATCGCCCATGGGAGAGTACCGTTTGTTGTTACAGTCGACGAGCCATATTCCGCGATAAGAGAATCAATGTCATGAGGAAACCAGCTTGAATGGAACTCAGCATAAGCGTCGATATCGATGAAGTGTCTCGGCGATTCGGATGGGTCGGAGCTTTTCCTGTTGTCGGCGTCAGAGGCATGATCGGCATAATATTGAGTGAAGCGGGCGACCCACGAGGTATCCAGCGGGAAGTGCTTTGTGAATGACGAGTTGATAATTCTGTGACCGTCCTGTCCCCATCCAAAAGCTGAAGCGGACCAGAGCGTTGCAACAACTATTAACGAAATCGATCTTGCGCTGACGATTCTGTTTTGCATTATTTTTCCAGTAAGATTTTAGTGGTTCGGTCCCCGAATGCCGTTACGATGCGGCACAAGTAAGCTCCGCTCGCCAGACCGACTGCATCGAAGGTAATGTCATGAAAGCCCGCACTCTGGTACCCCTGTTCAATCGATCTGATCTTTCTTCCGAGAATATCATAGACTTCAATTGTAACTTTGCTGTCTCCGGCAATCACGTATTGAATTGTAGTCGACCTCGAAAATGGATTCGGAAAGCTGGTGATCGTGACCGGAGACGGTGATGTCATCGAGTCGCTCCATGGCGACGTGAGCTTCAGGATTTTGTCTGAAGGGTCAAACGAAACGGAGTCGATGGTCCCGCTGAAGAAGAACGACACCGACTGCAACTGGAGAGAATCGGTGAAGTGGAGGATACTTGTTGTACCTCCGGAGTAAACTCCAAGGTCTATCGGCATTTTGAAGAACGGGGCGTTCACCTGGTTTTGTTCAACTGTGAAGTTAAGCGTGTCCCCGCTCCTCCTATACGTGTAGCTGTAAATCGGGTACCCAGGCGAGAATATCCATTCGTTGAAGAACCAGCTCATGTCGGAGCCGGTCACTTTGCTTACGTCGCCGGCAAAATCTGTGGTCACGGCGTTGCCGAATTGGAAGTCGGCCCGGTAGGTCTTCATGATATCGAAGAACGTCGAGTCTCCGACGATGCTCCTCAGCATATGGAGCACCCATGCACCCTTGTAGTATTCCGCGAGACCGAAAATCAGTCCCGGTGGCGGAGCATACGCGGCATACTTCGTGGTATCGTACTCGCCAAAGAACTGAGCCTCATAGTATTGCATCTCGGAGTGAAAATCCGATTCGCTCAGGTGCTGCTGCTGCATCGCCTCGGAATAAGTAGCGAAGCCCTCGTTAAGCCAGATATCCTTCCACGTTCCAAGCGTGACATTATCGCCCCACCAGTGGTGAGCGAGCTCATGAGCTACCACTCGCCTGTCGAATTCATAATTGCGCTTAACTGTCGTGATGGTTGTGTGCTCCATTCCGCCGTAATAAAACGGCTCGATACAAGTCATCGCGTATTTCTCGAACGGGTATGGGCCATATATGGAAGAGTAAAACTTTATCATGGAGATTACGCTGTCTACATCGCATGAACCGTTCGACACTGCGGCCGCAGAATCCTCCGGATAGACATAATACTGCACAGGGATTGAGTCGCCGGGCGCTCGGACAAACGTTCCCTGAACAACAGCGAACTGAGAAACGGTTGCGCACATCAGGTATGTTGCAATAGGAAAATCCTCAACCCAATCGTAGGTTATGCTTCCGTCGTGATTATTCGTAGTCGCGGCAAGTCTTCCGTTCGACGCTGCGACGAATCCGTCGGGGACTCTGACTGAGATCTCACTCAACGCTTTGTCCGACGGGTCATCATAACACGGCATCCAGTAGTGCGCGTCGCTTGGTTCGCTCATTGTGTAAGCAATCGTATGGAACACCGTAGATCCATCCCGATAATACAGGTAAAAGCCTTTTTGAGGGCTGGAATTCGACAATCCGGGATTCGTTACGTGGTAGTACAGTCTCACGACCCCTGTGTCGCCGGCGACAAGATTCGTATCAAGATAGACGATCAATCGGCTACCGTTGCTGTTTAGCGAAAGTCTCCGGTTATAGGCAAATGCCGAGTCCACTCTGAGATAAACCCCATCGTTATCGAGATTGATCGAGTCAAGGGGGCTGGTAGCGTCAGGCCTAAATGTGATTTCCATAATGCCGTTGTATCGTAGAGATTCATTTTGCAGGACGGCGTACCAATCCATATACAAATTATATTTCAGGACATCGTAAGCGTGAGGAGATACATAATTGATGCTTTCTTCTGAACTCACCATCTGCTTGTCCCCTCCTGTGTAAAGCGCGTTTTTGATTTGCGCGAATGCAACAGGTGTCACGATGAAGAAGCAGATGAAAAGTGATTTAGCGTTCATTTGGCGGAAATCTTTTCATCTTCATTCGAATTTGGTTTAACTCCGGAAAACCTTTCGGCAAAGAGATTCATAGTCAAGATTCCGGCGAGTATCAATCCTGTTCCGATGATTGTCCCTGAAGGTAAATCTTCTCCAAGAAAAATCGCTCCGGCAGCCAATGCGAGGACCGGAGTAATGAATGAGGTCATGGAGAGAAGGACGACGCTGATGTGCTTGAGAAGGTAAAAGTAGATACCGAAGGCAACAACGGATCCGACTACGGCAAGATAAAGCATTGCAGAAATCGTTGAAAGATTGAATTGGACATTACTCCAGCTCTCGACGAAGACACTCGTCAGAATCAGCGTAACTGCCCCAAGTGCCATCGGTATTAAGTTGATGTAGATTGGATCGATGTGCCTTCCAAATTTCTTGACATTAACCGCCACCATTGCATTACAAAAAGCACTGAGGACTACTGCCAGAATTCCTTCAGCTCTTTGTAAGGAGCCTACCTCAAAGTCGCCGCCGAACATGATCACCAGTCCCGCAAAGCCCAAAAGTATCCCGAATATTTTCCAGAATGACAGATCATCGGTCTTGAGCATGATTCTCGAAAGAATCGCCGCGAAGAAAGGCATCACCGCGAAAGTGACAGCGGTGAGACCGGAAGTGATTCTCCCTTCCGCCCAGTACACGAGTCCATATGGTACGCTAAAAGATCCAAGTCCGACTAATAAGAGGAAGATTGTTTCTTGGACACTGAAATGATATTTGTAGTTACGGATCCGCAACACTACGACGATAATGATCGAGGCCATTGTAAATCGTATACCCGCACTGAGAAACGGAGGTACCGTGAATATAGAAACCTTGATCGCGAGCCATGTTGTCCCCCAGATAACACATATCAAAACGTAGCCCGCGAAAATCCGCAACCTGTCGGAGTTCAGGACACACCTCCCGTTCAGAAGTCGATGCGGAGATTTACGAGAGTCGGGGCTGCGCTCAACTGAATCCCCAATCCGTCACCGATGATCTTCTTCCGAAGAGAAGTGATCTGAGGACTGAGTAGATGAATCGCCACGGCCGACGCGCTTCCAAGTATAGCACCCGCGAGGACGTCACTCGGATAATGAAGACCGAGATACATTCTTCCGTAACCGACGAAGGCCGCCCACGCATAAGCCGGGATGTAAACATAAGGTTCAGGGTACCTGAACGTCAGCGCGGTCGCTATGGCGAATGCTGCTAATGTGTGTCCCGACGGCATGGAATACTTGTCAGCACTATCGAGATGCATCGTATGCACGTTGGACAAAGTAACGGATGGGCGATCACGCTTAACTATGACATTCTTAACGACGTAGTATACCGCGTAAGCTGAGACCTCTGTCAAGCCAACTAAAGCTCCCGTGTCAAAGGTGTATCCATCCTTCTCGATGAGCCCGACACCTCCGAACGCCAACGGTGTAGCGATTGCCAATGGGAGGACCGCATAGTCATCTGCCCCAACCGTCGCATCCAGGAAAGCGGACCTGGAATCGTTAATGCTTCTGAACATACTAACGTCCCATGGGGGAGGTTGGGCATGAACCAACGCGGGTAAGAGACAAAGGAGGAGACAAAAAAGGGCGGTAACCCTCAATTCTCCGGATTGCCGCCCAGAAAGGACTGATCCAGAACTACCTGCGCAATACATTCCTGTAAATATTGTAAAACTGCATCACACTTTCAACGTAGCCTAAAGTCTCGTCGGAGCCCGCAAAATAGCCCGCAGTAGGCTTTCCATCTTCCCAAACGTGCGAATGAAGAGGTGAAAATCGCTTGGAAAGAAGAGTCAGACCTGATCTAACTGAGCTCCAGGAATCGGTCGGATCCCCCAGGAATTTTGATATGGTCTGCGCATCCTCGATGCGGGAATAACCGCAGTTGTAAGCGGCTATTGCCAACTCAAGCCTGTTGTCACCCTCTGTATCGGAAAAATTACGAAGCATGTCACGAAGGTGGATGACCCCGAGCTTGATGTTGTCTGACGGCCTTGTGATATCCTGGACATTGTGCAGTGAAGCCAAGTAGAGACCCGTATTCGGCATGAGTTGCATAAAACCCTCAGCACCCTTGTCCGAAATTACGGTCGGATTGAATGCGGATTCCTGGCGAAGTACCGCTAGTGCCAGCCGCCAGTCGACCCCATACTCGTAACTCATGTCTTGAAGCTCTTTACCGTAGTGGGTCAGGAAAACATAGGTCTGTTTGTCGAGCTTTGGTATGGACGCCTCAGGAATAACCGTGCTGTCATATGAATATCGAGCAGCATGCAGCTTCCCAGTTATGACAATTCCCAATCCTAACAATAAAAGTGTAGATATTCTGATAATTAGACCTCGAACTTCTGGCCTCTTCATCATCCCTCCAATTTAGTTTCGATTGCCTGACGCTCTATAGCCAACGTGTATCGATTCTTCCTCGTGGAGCCCCCAAAACAATCACCATTTCGGCCCCTACGAATTACAGTTCACATAGCATTCCCATGGAATTGTCCCAGATGAAAGTGAACTGCTCGCTTTAATTATACATTCCCGAAGGTAGAAAACCAAAACATCTTTTTGGGATAGTTGTCATTTGTCACAGGGACCCTCAAGAATTGCCCAAATTGGCCGGTGCCGACCCAAGGAAAATTTCAAGATCGATGCGGGTGGCTGATTGAAGCAGCTTGAGGAAGCTCGATCAACTCATCGAAAAACGTCAGCCAGCTGTTTCAGGGAGGAAAGAGGAAACGAAGCCTTCAAATCTCAATTCTAAGGTGGGTTCAGCAATTCGGGTACACGTGAGTAGAGAAGTGGTCAGCCTTCGGTTCGCGCCGGACTTCTAGAGAGAGGGTTTCTTGTACCCGGAATACTTCTCGTAGAGCTCTCTGAGTCGTTTCATGGAAATCAAGTCAAGATCCTCATCGTCCTTATCTCGCTTCGCGAACATCTCATAATCATATTTGTCTTTGGGAGGCATTTTCGCGGTCTTGTATCTTAACGAATCGATCATTTTCCTTTGCTCGACGTATGACATTTTCAACGCCTCCTTAGAAGCCCATTTGAATTCAATGCTTCTTCAGCTTCCTTGAGCTGTGCCATGGTATTGATACCTCTGATTTCGTCAAAATGTTCTGCCAAAATGGCACTAACTCTCATTCCTTCGTTCACGAAGTAAGCGAAAACATCTGTCAGATAGTACTCATGTTGCGAATTATTTGGCTGGACGTGCTTAAGTGCTTGAAACAACTCCTTCTTTTTGAAAGCATAGATACCTGAGTTTATCTCATTTACCCTACGCTCCTCTGGCGTGGCATCCCTGTCTTCGACGATCTTCTCAACTGATCCGTCCGCGTGGCGAATGATCCTGCCGTACCCCGATGGGTCATCCACTTTTGCAGTCAATACGGTCATTACGGCCCCCGTCTCATAATGCGTCTTAAGAAGGTTTTCGATGGTCTTGGGCGTCAGAAGTGGTACATCGCCCGATAGTACTATGAGATCGCCGTTGTAGTCTGCCAGCAGTTCCTCCGTTTGCATGACTGCATGACCCGTTCCAAGCTGTTCCTTCTGGATGGCAAAGGCGATTCTCGAGCCGAAAACCTTTTCAAGATGGCTGATGACGTTTTCACGTTTGAATCCAACGATCGCTATCACACGGGCACTGTTCACAGAGATTGCCAGATCGACAACGTGGTCCAGCATGGGTCTCCCTTTCACCTCAAACATCACCTTAGGGATGTCAGGGTTCAGCATTCGCTTTCCCTTTCCGGCAGCCATTATGACCGTTACGAACGGTTTATGGTCGATCACGTGTTACCCGGCTTGTCTTCGAGGTGACCCTTGATCACCTTCTTTATTTTGTTTTTGTCATCCACGAGAACGACGGTGGGTTGGAATCCTTTTGCTTCCTTTTGATCATACTCAGCGTACGATATAATCACAATTTCATCACCGACGCTTCCAAGACGCGCGGCCGGCCCGTTCAGGCAGACAATGCCTGAATTTTTCTTGCCCGGAATTGTGTAGGTTTCGAATCGCTCACCGTTATTCACGTTGACAACCTGCACCTTCTCGTACGGCTGGATGCCTGAGACTTCCAGAAGTTGAGTGTCCACGGTCAGGCTTCCTTCGTAATAGAGTTCCGCTTGTGTGACATGCGCGCGGTGAATTTTCGATTTGCACAGTGTGATCAGCAAGAACGCTCCAATAAAGTGAAATTCTCCATGAATTGACCCATCAAGTTATTAAGCGACGGGAAAGTTAGCAAGCCTCTCACGTGTACTCGTTCCCGCGGCCTCAACGCATAAACGGACGTTGCATCATACAAGTTTCGTTCTCGTGCATTATGCGACCAGGCAATCTCAAATGAAGTTCCGAATGTTGTCCCGGAAGGGCCTCAGTTCGTGACCGATGGGTTGGGATACCGGGCGGTATTAGCGCCCGAGAAGCGACACAAGAAGAGCCATTCTCACGAAGATGCCGTTCTTAGTTTGGCGGAAGTACGCAGCTCGCGGATCACCATCAATCGTCGGAGATATCTCATTTGAACGCGGAAGCGGATGCATGACTATCGACTTGTGCGGCAAATACCTCATCACCGATTCATCGAGATAAAATTTCCCCGATTCGATCCCGTCTCGTTGCGCTGCCTCAAGTCTGGTCATATATACTACATCGACCTCTCCGATCACCTTTCGGAGTTCATCCTCAGCTGTGTACCAGACATTATGATGCGAGAGGTAGTCAATGATATCCTGTTTCATCTGTAAACTTTTAGGCGCTACGAAGTAGAGTTTCACCCGCTCAAATTTTCCGAGGAGGTAAGCGAGTGATCTGACAGTTCTCCCGTCCGCAAGGTTTCCCACCATAGCGATCCTGACGCCGTCAATTGTTTTTGTTTCGCGATAGATGGTGTATAGATCGAGCAACGCCTGTGTAGGGTGTTGTCCGCCTTTACCGTCTCCGGCATTTATGATGGGGACAGAAGAGACTGCGGCAGCTCTCGCGCACGAGCCGATCTCGCTGTGTCGCAGAACGATGACGTCGGAATAATTGCTCACGACACGAACAGTATCCTCGAGTGTTTCGCCGTGCATTACAGACGAAAACTGGTGAGCGCTTTCGGTTCCGATAACTTTTCCACCCAACCTCATCATTGCCGATTCGAAAGAGAACCTGGTCCTCGTAGAATGCTCGTAGAAAAGAAGTGCCATCAGCTTGTTCCTGTAGTCGTCGGTCCCGCCCCTGGCAACTACGCGTTCCATATCATCTGACATCTTGAAGAGTTCCATCAGCATCGGGACCGTGAACTGTTGCGATTCGATAATGTGATCCAATTTCATTTTCCACCCCCTGCGCTCGGTTTTCTGATATGCGTTCCCGATTCGCCCGTCAACGACTGGGCGAGATGAACAGGATCGGTTATGATCACTTCTTTACCGCCCCGTCGAATGAACTCCAGTGCCGCCTCGATCTTCGGGCCCATGCTCCCGCGTGAGAATTCACCGGCTCCAAGATATTCTTCAGCCTGGGACGGCGTCATCTCGCGGATTGCCTTCTGGTCGGAATGCTTGAAGTGGACGTACACAAATTCGACGTCCGTCGAAATCATCAGCACAGGAAAGCCCATTTCATTTGCAAGGAGAGCGGAGCTCTTGTCCTTGTCGATAACCGCTTCGACCCCTTGTATATTCGCG
Source organism: Candidatus Kryptoniota bacterium (assembly GCA_036567965.1). NCBI lineage: Bacteria > Pseudomonadati > Candidatus Kryptoniota > Candidatus Kryptoniota bacterium. The sequence goes on along the minus strand of DATCTN010000012.1, from coordinate 114,377 downwards.
TCCTTTTCGAAAACGGGAATTCCCCCGCCACCGACGGCAATGACGATGATATTATTCTCAACGCATTTGCGGATGGCGTCAATTTCTACGATCGCTTCAGGCTCCGGAGACGGGACAACTCTCCTGTATCCCCGAGCGGCATCGTCCAAGATCTGCCATCCGAGTTCGTCTCGTTTATGTTCTGCATCCTCTTTATGATAGAACGGACCGATCGGTTTGGACGGACTCGAAAACGCGGGATCATCGCGATTTACTTTGACCTGGGTGATCATTGTGACAACCGGGGCAGTGATCCCTCTTTTTCCGAGTTCCGACTGAAGGGCATTCTGGAGAACGTATCCGATCTCGCCTTGCGTGGCGGCAACGCAGATGTCAAGTGGTTGCGAGTAAGTTTGCGATGAGCCGGCTTCCGACCGAAGGAGCTGTGCGCCGACCTGCGGTCCATTACCGTGAGTTATGACGAGACTGTTACCCAAAGCAGCGATCTCTGCGAGCTGCGCTGCAGTCTGACGGATATTCTCGACCTGTTCCGCCACGGTACCTCGTTGACCCGCTCTTATCAGCGAGTTACCGCCCACAGCCACCAGAACTTGTCCCAAGAAAATCCTCGAGTTTTATCTTCCTTTTAACAGCGTATACAGGATCGCCTTCTGCGAGTGAAGTCTGTTTTCGGATTGATCCCAAACGACCGACTGTTTAGAGTCTATGACGTCGTCTTCAACCTCCTCGCCTCTGTGCGCAGGGAGGCAATGCATGAAAATTGCCGACTTGCGAGCCAGTTTAAGCATCTCCCTGGTCACTTGATATCCCTGAAACGCCTGCAGCCGCTTTTCTTTCTCTGATTCCTGGCCCATGCTCACCCAAACATCCGTGTATATCACGTCGGCGCCGACGAGTGCAATTCTCGGATCGCGTTCAACCGCCACACTCGCGCCGCTCTTCCTGGCATCCTTTCTCGCCATAGCGAGGATTTCCCGGGCAGGCTCATAACCGGCGGGAGTGGCCGCCACAAAATTCATTCCCATCTTCGCAGCCATCAGCATGAGTGAGTTGCACACATTGTTGCCGTCCCCGACGAATACAAATTTTTTCTTCTTGAGATTCCCCAGATATTCGCGCGCAGTCAGGAAATCGCCGATAGCCTGGCATGGGTGTTCGTAATCGGTAAGCGCGTTAACGACAGGAATCTTCATATATTTGCCCATGTCAACACAATTCTGGTGAGCATATGTTCGGACTACAACGGCATCCATCCACCGTTCGAGATTTTTCGACACGTCGTAAATGCTTTCGCGCTTCCCCAGGTTTATGTCGGATTGCGTCAGATAAACCGAGTGTCCTCCGAGCTGGTATATTCCCACATCAAACGTGACGTGGGTCCGGAGCGACTGCTTTTCAAAAATCAGCGCTACGGATTTCCCCAGGAGGGCTTTCTTGAATTTTCCCGGATTCGTTTTCATTTTTTCCGAAAGCTCAACTAATGCGATCAAATCCTTTCCGGACCAGTCGGCAATACTCAGGAAATCTTTCTTCATTCCGATTCTCCTTTTAGGATGTGTTTCTAAGATAACTTATGCTCCGTCAAAAATCCCTCTAACACCTCCTTGAGGTCAGGCTTTGTTATCTCGGCGAGTTCATATCTCACTCTGACTGACGGCTTCTTTATTTTGATAACGCGCCTCAGGTCGATCGGGGTCCCGATTATTACTGTGTCACAGTCCACCTTATTGATGGTGGCTTCCAGGTCCTTTACCTGTTTGTCACCGTATCCCATTGCGGGCAGAAGGGTGCCCGTCTTCGGATATTTCTTGAAAGTCTCGGAAATTGTGTCGACTGCCCACCTGCGAGGATCAACGAGCTCTTTCGCGCCGAACTTTTGAGCGGCAATCACGCCCGCGCCGTATGACATCCCGCCGTGGGTCAGGGTGGGCCCGTCTTCGACGACGAGAACTCTCTTGCCGCGAATGAGCGACTCATCTTCGACTGAAACCGGGGACGCGGCTTCGATTATTCTGGCCGTCGCGTTCACGCTCAACACGTTATTTCGTACAATTGCCACATTCTCCCGGGTCGCTGATTCGACCTTGTTGATCACCACGATATCTGCAAGCAAGGTATTTACCATGCCCGCGTAGTACGAAAGCTCATGGCCGGGGCGGTGAGGATCTGCTACCGTGATAGTCAGGTCCGGCCGGTAGAATGAGGTGTCGTTGTTCCCTCCATCCCACACTATTACGTCGGCCTCCTTCTCGGCTTCCCGTAGAATTGCCTCATAGTCGACTCCAGCATATATGATTGTTCCATTTGTAATGTGCGGCTCGTACTCCTCCATTTCCTCGATGGTGCATTCGTATTTCTTTAAGTCATCGATGCTGGCATATCTCTGGACTTTCTGTTTAACCAGATCTCCATACGGCATGGGATGACGTACGGCGACAACGGTCAATCCCTTTGCCCTAAGTATGTCACATACTCGACGAGAAGTTTGGCTCTTCCCCGCACCAGTTCTGACCGCGACGACCGCAATTACAGGTACTTTGCTCTTCAGCATTGTGTTCTTCACGCCAAGAAGTTTGAAATCTGCTCCAAGTGAGGTTACCTGCGATGCTTTGGTCATTACGTAATTAAACGAGATGTCGGAATATGCGAAGACCACTTGATCAATGTTGTTGTCTTTAAGGAGCTGGGGAAGTTGTGCCTCGGGATAAATCAGAATCCCCTTTGGGTAAAGTTTTCCTGCCAGTTCAGCAGGATACTTGCGTCCGGATATATTAGGAATTTGCGTCGCGGTAAATGCGACGACTTCATACTGCTCATTATCCCTGAATACCGTATTGAAATTGTGGAAGTCTCTTCCTGCCGCGCCGAGGATTATTACTCTTGTCCGTTTCATGATTAATCCCTTTCAATGTTTTTGAGAAGAGAATGTCTTAGGAACTGAATACGGATAAAACGCTATGTGTGGGAGTGGTTTGAGGTATTCGTCAAGGCGGGCTTGTCCATTGCCGGCTTTATTAGTAGCAATGCGTCAACGGGCCCTAGTAACATACCTACAATAGGTTAGAAGGAACGGAGGAAAGTTTCAAGGACGCAAGACGTGCTGGCCATTTTGAAAGACCGGAAACGCCTCTCCCACGGAATAGTCGGTGTCAGGTGGTGACTCATCGACGTTTACGGGGCTACGTGTCAGTTCAATGTAAACGGTCTACAGCAGTCGGAGCATAGATCGCAGCTTTCACGATGAACCTGTTGTCGACCACGTCGAGCTGCGCTCTTATTGATCCGCCCGTTGGGCAACAGTACGGGTCTCCAGGTTTGAACAAGGGGAGAATGATCGACATGTTGTCAAGATCGATTACGCTCCCGCGACACAATGTGAAATGGTCAGGAAGGTACGACTTCAAAAGCTGAGACCAATCTGGAATATCAATTGAGTACCACGATCCGGACCGTCTCAAGAAATAGAATCCCATGTCCCACCCGCCGTTGCCGTTAGTCATAAAAACGTGGATGAAGGTTCCGAGTCGGGTTTTCACAAACTGTGGCGCAGTCAGGGTGAAATCCCGCGTGGATGCACCAATTTCCCAGACCTTCCTGACCGTTCCGCTGATTTTCATTCCTTCGAAAAGTGCGATTGAGATTGTAAGTCCTTTGCCCATGTGAAGACTGTCCTGAAGTGAATCAGGTACGCCGCTCTCCTGCCTTGAACAGAGGGTATAGTAAAATGTGAGTCCATCGACCGTACCGAGCAAATCGAATTCACTGACCACGCAGGGAGTGGTATCGATACCGCAAGAGGCGCACTGATGAGGAAGAGATGATATAGAGTAACTGCAAGTGTCACTCCTGTCGAAACAATCCTGCTGTGCGAAAGCAAATGCCGGTGCTAACGAAATGAATAGAAAGAAGAGAAACCTTCCGAATCCGATCATCCGCGAGTCAACATCTGAGTTCACACCTTTGTCAAGTCAATCAAACCTACGCTGGGAGTAATATACTACGTCACGTGCTGCGTTTGAGCATCTCACCGAAATGTTCTTCTCTGCAGCTGGGGCAAATCCCGTGGGTGAACATAGCAGTTGTGTGTGCCATGATATACTTCTCCATCGGCTGCCACTCCTCTTTCTCATCCCTGATCTTCTTGCAGTAGGAACATACGGGAAGAAATCCCTCGAGTAGGCGGAGCTCTTTTGAAAGCATGCGGGTTTGAGATGACCTGCGATCGACAACGACAGCAAAGGAGGAGAGCACCAGGACTCTGATGAACATGTTTACGCTCGCCTCCCCTACCGACCATGGAACTGTCCAGAATTCAACATTAAAGTAGAGTCGAACGAGTGGGAACAGAATCGCAAACGTGATTCCTGCCCAGCGCCCATTGTACCAGGATGCTAATGCCACTGGGACAAGGTAAGTAATCGGGAACTGGATGAATGGCCCGGCGATATAGTCGCCGATAACGAGAATGAGTGAAATTCCCAGCCATAAAAGGAGTAACCCGGGTTTCGGCGGTGATAATTCATTTGTTTTCATGGCACGACCAGTTTCGTTTCATATAGGTTTGACCAGTCCGATTGCAAAATGCTCACGCATCTGCGGCCACTAGAACCGGATCGCGTGAGACAGAACCTGTTACTCGGACGCTTCGTTATCTCTCTGCCGCACTGACATGTTATCAATCCATCAGCCTTTTCGATAGTAGCGTCTTCATCTCATCCTTTTTATGAAATCAATAATGATCCTTGCCGTAATTCCCCAGATTGTGCCCTCCGAGGTTTTGAACACATAGACTTTGTGCCTTGCTCCACCCCACGACTTCCAATACCGTTCGGGCAGCCCGAGTTCCTTCGACGGAAGAAGGACGACCTCGTCGTTGGTCTTGGCGTCTGTGAATGAAGGATAAATTCTGGTCATCAATTCATAAGTCTCCGGCTGGTTGTGCTGAAAGTGCGACACGGGGATGAGAAAAGCCTTTTCGACTTCCTTTGGGTTTGCAGTGATTTCACTTTCTGAAACGTCGGACACTCCTACAAATACATTTACCATGACTCCTAGCGGCACGATTACCGAATCGAGCCTTCCAATAATCTTGATCTTGCTTCTTGGAATCCCCACTTCCTCTTCGACCTCCCTCAGCGCAGCCATTTCAAGAGTCCCGTCGCTCTCATCGAACTCTCCGCCCGGCAGCGAAATCTCCCCCCCTTGCCTGATCGAAGGTGCTCTCTTCTCGAAAAGGATGTGGTACTCCCCATCGATCGGAACCAAAAGAAGGACGACCACTGAGACAAAGTACTCTCCACTCGCGTTGAGACCGGGATTTTGTGGAAGCTTGTTAGCCAATCCGGCGAGTTCGTTCAGCTTCATCTCAGCAGCCGTAGCTCAAATTAGAGACAGAGACCATGCCCATTAGTGCCCCAGGTCGTAAAGCATATTGTCTATCAGCCTCGTCTTTCCAAACCTGACCGCCAGTATCGCTTGCGCCTTCTCGAGTCCATCGGTCGACTCTACACGATCGAAAGTCGATGTGTTCACAAAACTCACGTAGTCGATCTTCGCATCGGAAACGCTGTCAATAAGCCTTATCATCTCTGACCTCACATGAACGAGGTCCGTATCACCTTCTTTGAGGATCCTCTCGGCAAGCTTCAGCGATCTGTAAATCACCGACGCCTGAGCGCGCTCCGATTCGGAAAGGTAGACATTTCGCGAGCTCATGGCGAGACCGTCGGGATCACGAACAATCGGGGCGACGCGGATACGGACGTCGAAATCCAAATCGCTGACTAGTTTTTGGATGATGAACACCTGTTGAGCATCCTTTTGTCCGAAAACAGCAACATGCGGCCTGATGATATTGAAGAGCTTCGTAACAATCGTAGCAACTCCTCTGAAGTGTCCCGGTCTGAATTCTCCTTCAAAAAGATGAGAGACCTTGTCGAGTTCGACAAACGTAAGAAAGCCTTCCGGGTACATTTCCCTGTCGACCGGCTCGAACAAATATTCGACGCCACGTGCAGCAGCCATTTTCTCGTCACGCTCCAGATCGCGAGGGTACCTCTCGAAGTCCTCGCCTCTCCCGAACTGCGTCGGGTTTACGTATATGGACATGACAACGACATCCGACTGTTTCTGCGCTTCATCCAAAAGGCTTAGATGTCCCTCGTGGAGGTATCCCATAGTCGGAACGAGTCCGATCCTTTTTCCACCGACGCGGAGTTCTCCCGCAATCGATTGCATTTCAGCGATAGAAGTTATTGTCTTCATCTATTCTCAAATGATTTTTTTCCCGAGCGCGGATGCGACAACCGCGGTGGCGAACTCAGCGGATTCGTTCCTCACGTCGAATATCGGGTTAACTTCGGTGACTTCGAGCGAGCTCATGCACTCGCAATCTGCTATCGTTTCCATTATGAGGTGAGTTTCTCTGTAGCTTAATCCACCGGGCGACGGTGTTCCGACTCCTGCTGCTACGGATGGGTCAACGGAATCGATATCAAAACTAACGTGAAGCAGGTCGACATTCTCCTTGAATTCTTTCAGTGCCCGTCCGATTATCCTGTGAGCACCGTATTTATCAATGTCAGCCATGGTGTAATACTTTATTCCGGTGCGCTTCATTATCTCCTTCTCCGCACGGTCTATATTTCTAACACCTATCAGAACGGCGTTTTTCGGGTCGACCTTCCTGAAGTCGCCGCCTATCGTCGTCAGCTCCTTGACGCCTTCGCCAAGGACTGCAGCGAAGGGCATCCCGTGGATATTTCCGGAAGGGCTTGTCTCATTCGTATTCATGTCCGCGTGAGCATCGATCCAGATGACTCCGAACCTCAAGCCGTTCTTCCGCGCGAAGCCTGATAACCCCGAAATTGTTCCCATCGCGATCGAGTGGTCCCCGCCGAGCACCAGCGGGAATTCCTTTTGCTCCATGATTGTCCCGATCTTGTGGGCGAGTATTGTCGATACTCGGACAATTTCGGGGAGGTACTTCAACTTCGGGTTGTCGATCTCCGCGCTTTCAGGAACCTTTACCGGAATATCGCCGTCGTCGAATACGGTGTGCCCGATTTCACGGAGCCTCTCGGCGATACCGGCAATCCTCAGCGCGGACGGACCCATATCGACCCCGCGCCTCCCTGCGCCGAGATCCATCGGCACTCCGACAATCCTGATGGTCATTGCGGATTACGATTCCAGGAGATCTAACAGCTGTGTTACTTTGCCCTTAAGTTCTTTTCTATGCGCGATAAAGTCGACAAATCCCTTGTCGAGAAGGAATTCGGATCTTTGGAATCCTTCCGGAAGGTCTTTACCCACTGCTTGCTTAATCACTCGCGGACCAGCAAACCCGATGAGTGCTCCGGGTTCCGCGATATTGAAGTCGCCCAGCATGGCAAAGCTCGCGGTCACTCCTCCCGTGGTCGGATCGACCATGATCGAAATGTACGGAAGTCCGGCCTTATGTAATCTCGTCAGACGAGCGCTCGTCTTGGCCAGCTGCATGAGAGAAATCGCTGCTTCCATCATTCTCGCCCCGCCGCTTTGAGAAATCAAAATCAATGGTCGCTTGAGCTTGACCGCGCGATCGACGGAACGTGCAACTTTTTCACCGACTACAGAGCCCATGCTACCGCCGATGAACTGGAAGTCCATACAGCCGAACACGACCTTGTGCCCATTTATCTCTCCGGTTCCCGTCCTTATTGCATCGACAAGTCCGGTCTTCTTCTGAGCTTCGGCAACTCTAACTTTGTACGACTTTGTATCCGTGAACTTCAGAGGATCGTTCGACTTCAGTGCCCTGTCTGTCTCTTTGAAGCTTTTCTTGTCGAGAAGGAGCTGAATATACTCTTTGCTCCCGATCCTGAAATGGTAATTGCACTTGTTGCATGTCCAGAGATTGTCCTGTAGCTGCGATTTGTGAAGTACCTCTCCGCACTTTTCGCATTTCACCCATGAGCCTTCCGGCAAATCTTTTTTTTCGCCGGAGACAATGTTCTGTTTAGACCGTTTGAACCAGGACATCAGATTCTCTCCATGATTTTTTTTAAGGGATTGCCTTTAACGGTCACGAAGTCCTTGACATACATCGGCACCAATGTTCTAAGGTCTGAAAACTCCTGCCTGTCGAACTTCTCCTGGGCCGCCATGCCCACCTCCACAGCCGAGGCGGTCAATTCGCAGAATGAGCGCTCACCGAATTTCACGTTTATGCAATCCTCCTTGACAAGTTCGGCCACGCCTTCGCCGACGAAAATCGTTTCGGAGTCAAATTCCTCGGCGATTCCCGCTGGACCAGAGACTTTATAATCGCCCGACCTCTCCGGAAATGAATTTACGAATTTATATCTGCAATAATAAAATTCCCTTCCTCTGGCGTGAAGTACCGGGACAACGGTCTTCCTATCAACCAGTATACGGGCGCGCAAAGCCAGCGCATCAAGCGTCGGAACTGCGATGATCCGCTTGTCTTCCGCAAAGGCTATTCCTTTAGCGACGCTGAGCCCGATCCTGAGACCGGTGAAGCTGCCGGGACCATTCGAGACTGCGATCGCATCCAGATCGCTGTACTTCAAGCGAAGATTCTTCAGCAGATCATTGATCACTGACACGAGCCGTTCGACATGTGCGTGCGGAACGTATATCGAAAACTCTCCCGCGACCACGCCGTTCTCAGAAACTGCGACGGAGCAAATCTTGGTCGCTGTCTCGAGCGCCAGTATCCTGTTCGTACTCATTCGCCTTCGTTTAGAGATGCTATTGAAATTTCGCGGGTCGACTCATCCACCACCGCCAACTTCACGTCGAATCTCCTGCCCGGTATGATACCGTCGAGCTTCTCCGCCCACTCCACGAGACAAATCCCGCCGGCCTCGAGGTATTCGTCAAATCCAATTCCTAAAATCTCGTCCACATTGCTTAGCCGGTACAGGTCGATGTGAAATACCGGCATCGTACCATGATACTCGTTCACTATGGTAAAGGTCGGGCTGTTTACGACTTCCGTCACTTTGAGCGCCTCGCAGACACCTTTGACAAATTGAGTCTTGCCTGCGCCGAGCTCGCCGTATAACGCAACGAATCCCCCTTCCTTCAACTGACCGGCGAACTTCTTGCCAAGTGCAATCGTTTCGCTTTCAGCTTTTGAGATGTGGATTTCCATCTTATTCGGGCTCTTACCTTGGGTCCAGGAAAATTACCGGCAGAATCATCTCCTCAAGAGAGATCCCCCCATGCTGGAAGCTGTCGTGATATTGCTCCAGGTACTTATGATACTCCGTGGGATAAACAAAATAAAAATCCTCTTTGGCGATAATGTAATTGATCGTCACACCGCGCCTCGGGAGCATGTAATCCTCCGGGTTCTTCACGAATATCGCCTGCCTGTCGTCGCATTTTAGGTTCCGTCCAAATTTGTAGCGGAGATTCGTTGACGCCTCTCTGTCACCAAGAACCTTGGAGCCCCTGAGGCTCCTCACACTCCCATGATCGGTTGTGACCACTACAGTCGCATTTGTCTCGGCCAGCGCTTTGAACAGATCGAGGAGATATGAATGCTGGAACCACGATTTCGTCAGCGACCTGTACGCACTTTCGTCGGGCGCAATCTCCTTCAAAATGTCCGAGTCGGAACGCGAATGAGCCAGTATGTCTACGAAATTTACGACTATCGTGGTCAGAGGTAATCTGACAAAGCTGGAAATATTCGATACGATATTCTTTCCGAAATCAGGATCGATGATCTTGATATATTTCGGTTCCACTCGAATTCTCTTCCGCTGAAGCAGATCGGTCAACAATTCCTTTTCATACCTGTTCCTGCTCGAGTCGTCGTCTGAATTTCCTTTGTCCCAGATTTCAGGGAACCGCTTTTCCATTTCAAGAGGAAGAAGCCCGCTGAAGATCGCGTTGCGCGAATAGGGAGTCGCCGTGGGCAATATCGAATAATAGAATTCTTTGTTGATGGCGAAATCGTCTCGCAGGTAATCTTCCATGATCAGCCACTGGTCGAGCCGCATGCAGTCGATTACGATCATCACAACCGGTTTTCCAGGAGTCATCTTCGGCATTACGTAGGTTTCGAATACCTCATGCGAGAGTTTCGGCTTCTCGGATTTCGAATTGACCCAATTCTTGTAAACGCTTTCGATGTATTTCCCGAACGCGGCGTTCGCTGCTCGCCTTTGGTCTGTCAGCGGGTCCTTCAAGCCGGTCTCAGGATGCTCGTCGATCTCGAGCTCCCAGTAAGTCAGCTTCTGGTGAATCTCCACCCATTCTTTATAGGTGAGTTCACTATCGAGCTGGCTCGAAATATCACGGAAGTCAGTAACATAATCACGCGATACGCGCTCACCGGTGATCCTGTGACCGTCGATGATTCGTTTTGCCGTAAGAAGAATCTGACTGGGGTTCACGGGCTTCGTAAGATAATCGGTTATCTTCTGTCCGATCGCCTCTTCCATAAGAGACTCGGCTTCATTCTTCGTAATCATGACGACAGGTATTTCAGGAGCAATTCCTTTGATCGCCTCAAGTGTTTTCAGACCGCCCATTCCGGCCATCATTTCGTCAAGCAGAATGAGATCGTAGTTTTGGTCGCGGAAGTTCTGGCGAACGAGTTCGATTGCATCCTGTCCGTTTGTAGCTGTATCCACCTGGAAACCTTTGTCCTTCAGGAAGATGACATGCGGCTTCAAAAGCTCGATTTCATCGTCTACCCATAGTATTCTATGCTTTTCCCCGGGCATTTTGACTCCTCTCTTCGACTATTTCGTCCGACTCGCAAAAAAATTTATCGCTGACGCCGCTAATAAACAATCCGCCATTTCAGCCACCGGGACGTATTATCTAGATCTTTGATCAAGAACTGATCGGGATGATCAATCCGGCAGAAGATAACTCCCTTAACTTAATGCAGGTTTAACAAAATAATTCCGATGAAACTATTGACAACGGCTACACCATTTCTTATACTCTATTAAGGAAAGATGATAACCAATAGCACTACATATGAGTCATTAGTAGCGGGAACGGCTTACCCGCTGTCCGAAAGTGTTGTCGGTTCTTATCTTCGTGGCCTCATTTCCATTATTTCCATCCTTATTCTCCTCCTCCTTAGCGAGGGGAATATCCTACTCGGCATTATTAGCTAAATAGCCGAAGGTTATTCCCCAGAAGCAAACCTGAACTAAAATCCAAAATCGACGAAGCGGGAATAACCTGAAGCTCAGTACTGTGCCGGGCGCGTATTGAGGTCTTTGGATTTGTTCATTTAAAAAGCTGTAAGACTGAAGCGGGTGGACATGTGACCGAATCAGACAACCTATAGAAGAAACGGAGACATGAAATATGAGCACGAACGAAATTACAGGCGCCGAGATTTTTGTAAAAGCCTTGATGGAGGAAAAGGTCGAATACATTTTCGGATATCCGGGAGGCGCCGTGATCGGTGTCTACGATGCAATGCACGACATGTCTGACATCAAGCACATTTTGACAAGACATGAACAGGGAGCAGTACATGCGGCCGAGGGATATGCGAAGGCTACCGGCAAAGTGGGAGTAGTTGTGGTAACGTCGGGCCCCGGCGCCACGAACACGGTGACAGGGATTGCCGACGCGTATATGGATTCCGTACCGATCGTTGTGTTCACCGGCCAGGTCGCGACTCATTTGATTGGCAACGATGCGTTCCAGGAAGCCGATATAATCGGGATAACAAGATCTATCACGAAACATAATTTCCTGGTGAAGGACGTTCGTGAACTTGCATGGACGATCCGGGCCGCGTTCCATATTGCTGCGACCGGCAGACCGGGTCCCGTTGTTGTCGACATGCCGAAAGACGTGATGGCGTCACGAACGGCATTTTCGTATCCTAAAGAAGTTAAGTTGAGAGGTTACCACCCGTTCTACTTCGGGCACATGGGGCAAATAAACAAGGCGGTTGAGATCATTAACGCATCGAAAAAACCGGTCCTGTATGTCGGTGGGGGCGCCATTGCTTCGAACGCCTCCAAGGAAATTGTTAATCTCGCGAAGAAACTGAACGCGCCGGTTACCATGACGCTGATGGGACTCGGAGCATTCCCAGGCGAAGACGAACTCTCGATGGGAATGCTCGGTATGCACGGAACATGGTACTCGAATATCGCCGTCGACCAATGCGATTGTCTCGTGGCGATCGGTTCCAGATTCGATGACCGCGTCACCGGCAATCCTGCGTCCTTCTCTCCGAAATCCAGGAAAGTTCACATCGATATCGACCCATCGGCGATTAGCAAGAACGTCAAGGTCGATGTGCCGATCGTCGGCGATGTCCGCCATGTGCTCGAGAGGTTGATTCCTCTGGTGAAGCCGCTTGACACTAAGGAGTGGCTCGAACAGATACGTACGTGGAAGAATGAACATCCGCTAAGGTATGAAGACGGCGATAGGATTCGGGCACAGTATGTAATTGAAAAGATCTATGAAGTGACCCATGGCGAAGCGGTAGTGACTTCAGATGTCGGACAGAACCAGATGTGGACGGCACAGTTCTACAGGTTCAAGAACCCGAGATCGAACATTACGTCAGGCGGCCTGGGCACGATGGGGTTCTCCTTCCCTGCTTCCATAGGTGCGGCGTTCGGAGTAAAAGACAGACCCGTCTTCAGCATAAACGGGGACGGAGGAATTCAGATGAACATCCAGGAGCTGGCGACGGCCGTTGGTCACAAGCTCCCGATAAAGATCGTGATCCTGAACAACGGTTTTCTCGGAATGGTGAGGCAATGGCAGGACATGTTTTACAAAAAGCGATACAGCCAGGTTTCGCTCGGGAACAATCCGGATTTCGCGAAACTCGCGGAAGCGTTCGGAGCCGCCGGGTTCGTTACTGACAAACCCGCCGAAGTTGCCCCGATCCTCGAAGAATCGATGAAGATAAACGACAGGCCGGTACTGATAGATTTTAGGACGACAAGCGAAGACAATGTCTTCCCGATGATCCCGAGCGGAGGAACGGTCGCCCAGATAATGGATTATCCGAAGAGCGTCGAAGAACTCAAGAAATTACATTCCCATATGGAGACCGTGAAGTGAAGAAACATACCATATCCGTACTTGTTGAAAACAAATTCGGCGCGTTGAACAGGATCGTGGGCTTGTTCAGCGCACGCGGATACAACATCGACAGTATTTCGGTCGGAACAAGCGAAGATGATTCAGCCGCGCGTGTCACGATAGTCTCGAAAGGCGACGACGACATTATCGAACAGATCATTAAACAGTTGAACAAACTCATCGACGTTACGAAAGTTGTGGATCTCACTTACGACAGCTTCATGGAGCGTGAGCTGATCCTGATTAAAGTCTCAGCGAACAAAACCACCCGTTCCGAGCTGATGCAAATTTCGGAAATCTTCCGATCCAAAATCATTGACATAAGTCAGCGGTCAATCACAATAGAGGCCACCGGGAGCGAGAAGAAAGTGGAAGCAATGATAAAAATGCTGGAACCGTTCGGCATCAAAGAAATCGCACGGACCGGCCGCGTCGCGTTGAAGCGAGAATTCGAGGGTGAGGTTTAGAAATGAGACAGCGGGATCCAGAACATAACTCACGGTACAGGCAGCTGATTGCTGCTGTTCCCTCATCCGTAACCCTCACCTTGTCAAATCATTCACAATCTCAAAAGTCAAAGGAACACAAATGAAAGTGTACTACGATGCTGACGCAGATTTATCTTTACTCACGGGAAAAACTGTGGCAATTATCGGCTACGGCAGTCAGGGACACGCGCATGCGTTGAACCTCCGCGACAGCGGTGTAAAAGTAGTCGTCGGCTTGCAGCCCGGGAGCAAATCAAGAGCGGCAGCTGAAGCTGAAGGACTTCAGGTAATGACGCCGTTCGACGCGTCCGCAGCAGCAGATCTTATAATGATTCTCGCCCCCGACATGGCACAGAAGAAGCTGTACGAGACCGAGATCGCGCCGAATCTTTCTGCCGGAAAGGTCCTTGCATTCGCTCACGGCTTCAATATCCACTATAAACTGGTACAGCCCCCGAAGGATGTCGATGTAATAATGATAGCTCCGAAGGCTCCGGGGCATCTTGTGAGAAGAGTGTTTACGCAGGGAGCGGGTACACCTTGCCTTATCGCAGTACAGCAGAACCACTCCAAACAGGCACTCGAGTATGCGCTCGCCTATGCGAGAGGAATCGGCGGAACAAAAGCGGGAGTTATAAAGACAACTTTCAAAGATGAAAGTGAGACCGATTTATTCGGCGAGCAGGCGGTACTTTGCGGCGGGTCCGAAGAATTGATAAAGGCGGGGTTCGAAACACTTGTGCAGGGTGGTTACCCGCCGGAGCTTGCGTACTTCGAGTGCATGCACGAGTTGAAGCTCATTGTCGACCTTTACTACGAAGGCGGACTCTCGAGGATGAACTTCTCCGTCAGCGACACCGCCGAGTATGGAGGTTATACGCGGGGTCCTCGTATCATCACAAAGCAGACCCGCAAGGAGATGAAAAAGATCCTAAATGAAATTCAAACAGGCAAATTCGCGAAGGAATGGATAAACGAGACTTTTGTGAACAAGCAGAAGAAGTTTCTCAAGATGCGGAAGGAAATGAACACGCACCTTGTCGAGAAAGTCGGATCCAAACTTCGCGCAATGATGAGCTGGCTAAGGAAGTAACAACGTCCGAGAGGATAAACATGAACGACAAGATATACATATACGACACAACGCTCAGGGACGGAACCCAGGGCGAGGAGATCTCCTTCAGTGCGGAGGACAAGGTCAAGATCGCTCAGCATCTGGACTCGTTCGGAGTCGATTTCATTGAAGGCGGCTGGCCCGGATCGAACCCGAAAGATATGGAGTTCTTCGAGCGGATGAAGTCGATCAAGCTTCATCACGCGAAGCTTGCGGCGTTCGGGAGCACATGCCGCGCCGGCTCGACTCCGGAAGCCGATGAGAACGTGAACCAGCTCCTGAGGGCAGAGACGCCGGTCGTTACGATTTTTGGCAAGTCATGGGATATGCACGTCAAGGAAGCGCTCGGAACAACCGAAGAGCGCAACCTCGAGATCATTCACGACACCGTAAAGTATCTCAAGAGCAGGCACAAGGAAGTCGTATACGACGCTGAGCATTTCTTCGACGGGTATAAATCGAATCCCGAGTATGCTCTAACGACTATTCGCGCCGCCGAATCCGGCGGTGCCGATTTCATCGTCCTGTGTGACACCAACGGCGGAACCATGCCTGATGACGTAGCCAGGATAACTGAAACTGCGGCAAGCACGGTAAAGATTTCCCTGGGAATTCATGCACACAACGATTCTGAACTTGCCGTAGCAAATTCTCTCGCGGCAATAAAGGCCGGATGTGTCCAGGTCCAGGGCACGATCAACGGATTCGGCGAGCGATGCGGGAACGCAAACCTCTGCTCCATAATCCCGAATCTACAGTTGAAAATGGGCCGCGAGGTTCTTTCGAAGGAAAGGCTGAAGAAACTGACCGAGTTGTCGAGGTACGTCAATGAAGTGGCAAATCTTCAGCCGCGGAAGAATCTTCCATACGTCGGCCAGAGCGCTTTCGCTCACAAGGGTGGAGTCCATGTAAGTGCAGTCATGAAATCTGCGCGGACGTACGAGCACATCGAGCCGGGTGTGGTGGGAAACTCGAGGAGGGTACTTGTGAGTGACCTATCCGGAAAGAGCAACGTGCTTTATAAAGCTCAGGAGCTTGGTGTAGGTATTCCGGGGAGCAACGGTCAAGCAACTGCAATTGTAAACGAGCTGAAGGCTCTCGAGAATGAAGGATACGTTTTCGAAGACGCCGACGCGTCCCTAGCGATCCTGATGAGAAGAGACGTGGGCGAGCTCGAGATTCCATTTGAACTCGAAGCACTCCGGATCATCACCGAAAAGAAGGCGAATGCCGGCGTGACTCACACAGAAGCCGTCATAAAGCTGCGGGTCGGCGACAAGATAGAGCACACTGCGGCGGAGGGAAACGGACCGGTGAACGCCCTCGACAACGCGCTCCGGAAGGCACTCTTACAGTTTTATCCACAACTCCAGGAGACGAAACTGTCAGACTACAAGGTGCGCGTGGTAGACGGTAACGAGGGTACAAGCGCGAAAGTGAGAGTCTTGATTGAAACAACGGATGAGGATTCGAATTGGAACACGGTGGGAGTTTCCGAAAACATTATAGAAGCCAGCTGGAAGGCTATGGTGGACTCCATTGTCTTCAAGCTGATGAAGGATAACGATAAAAGTAAAAGCAACAAAAGTCATTCGGAGGTAGTGAAATGAAAGCCCAGACACGAATCGAGATGCTCGAGAAAGCCTTGAGCAATGAAATGGAGACAATACGTCAGTATAACGATCACGCTGAAATCTCGGAGGATAACGAAACGAAAAGACTGTTCCGTTCGCTTGCGAGTCAGAAGTACGAGCATTATCTCCAGATAGAGCGGCACTTGAGACAACTTAAGGCCCACAACGACATCACGGACGCAATTAACAACATGTTTCAATAAAAGGCCGAGAGGTGGTCGATAACATGAAGGATAAGATTTTCATATTCGATACGACGCTGCGCGATGGCGAACAATCTCCTGGTTGCAGCATGAACACGAAGGAGAAGTTGAGAATGGCGCGCCAGCTGGAAGCTCTCGGCGTCGACATAATAGAGGCGGGTTTCCCGATTGCCTCTGACGGCGATTTCGAGGCTGTTCGTGAGATCTCGAAGGAGGTAAAGGGGTGCACTATCGCCGCGCTCTCAAGGGCGACATCCCTCGACATTGACCGCGCGTTTGAAGCGCTGCAATATGCCGCGAAGCCGCGCATCCACACATTCATCGCGACAAGCGACATCCATCTCAAACACAAATTAAAAAAGACAAGAGAGGAAGTCCTCGAGCAGTCGATCAATGCGGTCTCGCACGCGAAGAAATTGACCGGCGAGGTCGAATTCAGCTGCGAAGACGCGAGTCGAAGCGATCTGGACTACCTATGCCAGGTCATCGAAGCTGTTATTGACGCGGGTGCAGTCGTAGTCAACCTCCCCGATACGGTCGGATACTCCATCCCGAGTGAATATGGAAACCTCATAAAGACCGTTCGGGAGAGGGTCAGGAACATCGATAAAGCCGTCCTGAGCGTACACTGCCACAACGATCTCGGACTTGCGGTCGCCAATTCGGTCTCGGCCGTATTGAACGGTGCGCGTCAGGTTGAGTGCACAGTCAACGGGATCGGCGAGCGCGCGGGCAACGCTTCGCTCGAGGAATTCGTGATGGCTCTCCGGACAAGGCCGGATGCCATTCCCTTCCACCACGACATCAATACGGAAGAGATTTACAAGTCGAGCAGATTGCTTTCGACGCTGACAGGTATGATGGTACAGCGGAACAAAGCGATCGTGGGCGCCAATGCGTTTTCTCACGAAGCCGGCATCCACCAGGACGGAATAATAAAGAGCAGGATGACATACGAGATCATGACCCCGGAATCGGTCGGGATAAAACATTCTACTCTGGTCCTTGGCAAGCATTCCGGACGGCACGCGCTCAAAAAAAGATTTGAAGAGCTCGGATACTCGCTGAGCGCGGAAGAACTCGATAATGTCTATACCGAATTCACAAGACTTGCCGACAAGAAGAAAGAAATTCTCGACGAAGACCTGGTCGCGATTCTGAACAATGAACTCGATCAGGAAGAGTCGAGCTATACTCTTTCGAGCCTACAGGTCATGACCGGAACAGGCGTGAAGTCGACCGCCGTACTGGAGCTCACTGACGGAGAACAGAAATATTGTGATTCCGCCACGGGTGATGGACCTGTTGACGCAGCTTATAAGGCGCTTGAAAGGATCATGAATATCAACGGCCAGTTGGTCGACTACACCATCAAATCGGTAACCTGGGGCGGTGACGCAGTCGGGGAAGTGTTCGTGAAAGTCATCTTCGACAACGTGATCTTCACGGGACACGCAGCGAGCACGGACATCGTCACCGGAAGCGTAGAAGCCTATCTCCAGGCTGCAAATCGCGCGATCTCGGCGAGAACAAAGAAGAGTTCAGCGCATTCGACAGAAACAACTCAACTCAATGCCGTCTGAATTCATAAGACCTCTTGAACATACCATAAAGAGTAAAGGATGAGATTCTTGACATGGGAATGACAATTACAGAGAGAATAATCGCGAACCACTCAGGCAGGGATAAAGTACAACCGGGCGAGAATGTCTGGATCGACGTCGATGTGCTGATGACTCACGATGTGACCGGTCCCGGAACGATTTCAATATTCAAAAAGGAATTTGGTGAGCATGCGAAGTTATGGGATAGCGAGAAAGTCGTCGTTATCCCGGACCACTACATATTCACGGAAGACCAGCATGCAAGGCGAAATGTTGTCTTCTTGCGTGACTTTGTGAACCAGCAGTCGATACGGAATTTCTACGACGTTGGCACCCCAAGGTACAAGGGAGTGTGCCACATCGCGCTTCCGGAGGAAGGGTTCACGAGACCCGGTGAGGTACTTTTCGGGACGGACTCTCACACCTGCACTGCGGGAGCATTCGGAGAGTTCGCCACCGGAATAGGAAACACCGATGCAGCGTTCATAATGGGTACCGGGAAATTATGGGTGAAAGTCCCGCAGACGATGCGCTTCATCTTCAATGGAGAAATGCCCGGTCACCTGATGGCGAAGGATCTGATCCTCAGAATTATAGGCGACATCGGTGTCGATGGTGCTTCGTACAGGGCAATGGAATTCGCCGGCGATGCAGTGCACAGTCTCAATATTGAAGAGAGAATGACTCTCTGCAACATGGTCATCGAGGCAGGTGGAAAGAACGGTGTGATCACTCCCGATGAAAAGACAACGTCATATGTAAAGGCGAGGACGCAAAAGCCATTCACGGCGATTAAGAACGACTCCGACGCTAATTTTGAATCAGAGCGCGTGTACGACGTCTCTAAGATCTCCCCGCTTGTTGCCAAGCCGCATTCACCGGATAATGTTGAACCGGTCGAGAATCTATCAAATGTAAAGGTAGACCGCGTGTACATCGGTTCATGCACAGGCGGAAAGCTCACGGATTTTCTTTCGGCAGCAAAGATCTTGAATGGCAAACCCGTTGCAGTAGATACGTTCATCGTACCGGCGACAACGGACATCACAAATGCTTTGCACAGCACAATGCTTGGAGGCAAATCTCTTTATTCAATATTCGAAGATGCGGGCTGCAGGATCGGAAACGCGAGCTGCGGCGCATGTCTCGGAGGGCCGGAAGACACGTTCGGCAGGTTGAACGGCTCTGAGGTCTGCCTGTCGACGACAAACAGGAATTTTCCCGGCAGGATGGGCTCAAAGAACTCACAGGTATTCCTCGCTTCTCCCCTCACCGCGGCTGCCACTGCGCTGACAGGAAAGATCACCGATCCAAGAATTTACATCTGAAAATTTTCCAGGAAGGTTAAAATGCAGGGAAAAAGAATCATCGGGAAGGTATACGTTGTCGGGGACAACATCGACACTGACCAGATAATACCGGCGAAGCATCTCGTTTACAACACGCATTCGCCGGAAGAAAGAAAATTATATGGAAAATTTGCAATGAGCGGCGTGCCGGACGAAAAGTCCGGACTCCCAACCGGCGGCATAAAACTGGTTAAAGAAGGCGAGTATCAATCCGAATTTAAAATTATTGTCGCTGGAAAAAACTTTGGCTGCGGTTCATCGCGGGAACATGCACCCCTTGCCTTGCAAGTTGCAGGCATCACGGCGGTCGTCGCGCAAACGTACGCACGAATATTTTACAGGAATTCTGTCGACGGTGGATTCCTCATGCCTCTCGAGTCGGTGGAAAACATTTACAGGCAATTCAAAACCGGTGAAGAAGTAACCATTGACCTCGAGTCAAATACAATTTCTTCGAATTCAAAAGCTACGTGCAAGCTCAGCCCACTTGGTGATGCCGCGGACATCATAAACGCAGGGGGACTGTTCGCCTATGCCAGACAAATAGGAATGATCAAGTCGACGACGGGCACCGATGTTTAATATTGCTGTCATACCGGGTGATGGGATAGGCACAGAGGTTACATCGCAAGCGGTCAGGATTCTGAAGAAGGCATCACGGATACTCAATGAAACGATCGAGTTCAGCGAGCTCAAGGCGGGCGGAACAGCAGTCGACATATTCGGCAAGCCTCTCCCGGAGGAAACACTCGCAGCCGCGAAGGCGAGCGATGCGGTGCTGCTGGGAGCGGTCGGAGGACCGAAATGGGATTCGCTTCCGTACGACCTGAAGCCGGAACAGGCTCTGCTTGGATTGAGGAAATCACTCGGCCTGTATGCGAATATTCGACCTGTAATCATGTTCGACTCTCTCATCGGGTCTTCATCGCTCAAGCCGGAGGCGGTGAAAGGAATCGACATAGTGGTTGTCAGGGAATTGACAGGAGGAATTTATTTCGGGAAGCCTGCCGGGATATTTGAGGAAAACGGAACCAGGCGCGGTGTCAATACTATGACGTACACCGAGGAGGAAATCGAGCGAATAGCTATTACAGCGTTCAAGCTCGCAGCCGCGAGGAAAAAGAAAGTAACGTCGGTAGACAAAGCGAATATTCTTCATACCTCCATGTTATGGAGAGAAGTTGTAAACAGGGTTCACAAGAACAACTTCAACGAGATAGCTCTTGAACACATGTACGTCGACAATGCTGCGATGCAGCTCGTCAGAAATCCGAAGCACTTCGATGTCATATTGACAGAAAATATGTTCGGAGATATACTCAGCGACGAGGCCTCAATGTTAACGGGGTCGATCGGTATGCTCCCTTCGGCAAGCATTGGAGAGAGGCACGCTTTGTACGAGCCGGTACACGGGAGTGCTCCCGACATTGCCGGAAAAGGTCTCGCCAATCCTATAGCAAGTATCTTGTCGGCCGCGATGTTACTTGAATATTCACTCAAGCATAAGGATTTGGCAAAAAAGATCTTTCTAGCCGTAGAGACAGTGCTCAACGAGGGTTATCGCACTGCCGACATAAAATATGACGGCGGCCCTCATGTCTCGACTGAAAAGATGGGCGAGTTGATCGAAAAAGCAATTTGACCCGACGTCTTCATTATCGACCGGCTGACGTTAGCTCCTCCACACAGGCGATTCCAATCTCCCAGAAGCCTTCCAACAGTTGAAAGCATAAAATTAAGCGTTTATATTCAACCCATGGTGAAATGTGCACTTATGATTTGCCCGGACGGGCAGGCAGATTTCTGAAGAAGTGAGCAGGTTTCCCCGATGCTGAATTATGTGTGGATTGGTTTGGTCGTGATAGGCGTTCTCGCGGCTGCGGGGAGCGATATCTACGATTCGGCTAGCGACAGATACCGCAACGGTCAGGAATTCGAAGTCGCATTCGACAGCCTAGCCCCAGGCAGCGGAAATGTAAAAGTATCCGGCCAGCGGCTTGCCAAATTTTACGGAGCGGAGTCGGCCGACACCACGCTTCTTCAATTCCCTGCCACGACGAGCGGAAACGACATCACTTTGAAACTTGGGGAGCTGGCGCCGCAGATATGGAAGACTATTGCGGAAACTGCCGGTGACGCGACGCAGTTGACAGCCCACGTCGATCGTAGAGAAGGCTCGAATCTTTTCGTGGTCTTTCCAAAAACCTCGCTAGTGAAGACGAAAGCTGTCCTCGACGCGGTGATAAGTTACAGTAAGACAGCCGTTGAAATAGCGATTGGACTGATAGGTGTAATGGCTTTCTGGCTCGGCATCATGAAACTTGCCGAAGACAGCGGGCTGATCAAGATAATCGCGCGTGTGATGCAACCAGTAATGGTAAGGCTGTTTCCGGATATCCCACCTGACCATCCGGCAATGGGTTCAATCATAATGAATGTCGCTGCAAATATCCTGGGACTCAGCAATGCTGCCACGCCTCTGGGCCTGAAGGCGATGGAAGAGCTGGATGAGTTGAACCCGAAGAAAGGAATTGCAACAAACGCTATGGTGACCTTTCTCGCGATAAATACCGCTGGGCTCACGCTGATTCCTGCGACGGCGATTGCGGTCCGGGCCGCGCTCGGCTCGAAAGATCCCACGATCATTCTAATGACCTCCTTCTTTGGGGCAGGGCTTGCCACTATCGCGGGTATTGCTGCATCCAAGATTCTGCAACGCCTGAAGGTATATCGTTCTCAGATAACACCGGAATCTAAATGATAAAGGAAATACTCGGTGAGTTATCGATAGTTGCTATCCCTCTTATCGTGGCCGCGTTCGTAGCTTACGCTGCATCGAAAAAGGTTCCGGTTTATGAGTCGTTTGTCGCCGGGGCAAAAGGCGGGTTCGACGTCGCGGTAAGGATCATTCCATATCTTGTCGCGATGCTTGTGGCAATCGGGATCTTCCGCGCCAGCGGTGCGATGGATTTAATGGTAAGCGCCCTATCTCCGCTTGCAAAACTTATCGGCATGCCGCCCGAAGCGCTGCCGATGGGGTTATTGCGTCCGCTCAGTGGAAGCGGCTCTCTCGGGCTCATGACGGAGATAATGAAAAAATTCGGTCCCGATTCGTTCATCGGTGTTCTCGTGTCAACAATGTACGGTAGCAGCGAGACCACTTTCTATGTCATAGCTGTGTACTTCGGTGCCGTGAATATCTACCGCACGAGACACGCTGTTGCTGCCGGATTGATAGCGGATTTTGTCGGCATGCTGGGCGCACTTGCGATTTGCAGAATCTTGTTTTCATAAGAAGTAAATGAGACCAATATGAAATCCGTAATTTCACTTCTTGTTTTGACAGCAGTGTTCTCATCTATTTCATACGGGCAGCAATATCCACGGCCCTTATTGGCGCCGGGCCAGAGCCAGATTTCCGGCGGGCTGGGCGTATCCTGGATTGATGGTACTCCATATTACATGATCGGGGTAATGCCGGACCTATCTTTCGGCAAGATCGGTGTCGGACTTGACCTCACGCTACGCATAAACAGCCAGTCCAACAAGATTAGAAAAGTCGACTGGTCTGACGGCGCATACAGAAAGATAATCAGGTACGTGCGATGGGGTGACAAGCACGATCCGGTCTACGTACAGGTCGGACAACTTGACATGGCAACTCTCGGCCACGGGTTGATCGTGTACAATTACAACAACAGTGCAAGCTTCGACGACAGAAAGATCGGCGCTGAAGTGGATATTGATTTCACCAAATACGGTTTCGAGGCGATGTATGGCGACTTCCAGCAGGCCGGACTAGTCGGAGGAAGAGCGTACGCCAGACCGTTGAGGTTCACCCAGCTTGGGGCGATCCCGATCATCGGCGGATTTGAAATCGGCGCGACCTACGTGACAGACCAAAACAAGAATTCTGCAATTGTTATGGTACCAACTATGACCATGCGTCCTGGGCCAACTTATGGGTCGGTGGGAAGGATGTCTGAATATGGATTCGATGCCGGATTGCCAGTTCTCCGTACTCCGTTTGTCGATGCGGATCTATACTATGACTACGCGCAGTTTGTAGACTTTGGACATGGTAACGCAGCCGGTATACTCGGCACGTTTCGAGGGCTTGGTGCGGTGACAGCATCAGTGAAACTCGAGCGCCAGTGGATCGGCGACAGATTCATTCCGGAGTACTTCGACCAACTGTATGAAATCGAACGATTCGATGCCGACTCATCAGGAAATTTCTTGTCGAGCAAGGCTGAGCAGCTCGATGGCACGAAGAAATCGCAGGGCTGGTACGGTTCGTTGCTCGTGTCTGTTCTTGGACAGTTCTATATTGTCGGTGCTTACCGCGGGATTGATCATGATCCGAACGGCGGGCTGCTCCACCTTGAGACGCAGCTCCCCAATGTAATTCCAATCGTTGTATTCAGTGCGGGATATGACAGACATACGAACAACACTCTGAAGGACGCTTTCAAGCTGGACGGCCATTCACTCTTGTACGCTTTTTTCGGTTACAAGCCGTATCCGTTTATGACAGTTGGATTTAATTACTACTGGACATTCACACCAGTCGAAGGCCACTATGTCGTTCAGAGAAGAATTGAGCCGCGAGTTATGTTCAATTTCACATTCTAACAGGAACCTTTTCCTCAATTCAATCTGTTAGGTTGGGAAAAATGGAGAATCACTTTTTGAAAAAATCCTGGTTTATATTACTTATCCTAGTGGGCATCGGTATCGGCGCGCTGCTGGCCCACAAGAGGGTGTATGCGACTCAGCAATCTCAACCCGCATTCGCGAAGAACCTTCAGGTCCTCAAGTTCGTGAAGTCGAAAGATGAACTGAAGGGCTGGATGAAGATGATAAAGAACAGTCTTGGCGTGGATTGCGATTTTTGCCATAACACCGACGATTTTCCCAGCGATGAGAAGCCCGAGAAGCGCAAAGGAAGAATGATGTTGAAGATGCTCGTGCAGATTCAGCAGGATTACTTCGCATACCCGAACGCGAAGGAGCCGACATGTTACACGTGCCATCACGGACAAAAAGAGCCGGTAAACTCTCCTGAGAATTGAAATGATAAGATACTTGCCGGTTGTACTGATTCTAATCGCGGGACCCGTCCTCGCGCTTCCCCGCTTTTCGATACTCACAGGAATGCAATGCTCCAATTGCCATGTCAATCCCACTGGCGGCGAGCTGAGGAACAGTTATGGCAGTTCCGACTTCGTCGACGACCACTTACGCCTTGTCCCGGCTCACAGCGGAGATCTCAATTTCAATCCTCAACTGAATGACAACATTCTTCTCGGTGGAGATG
The DNA here is from genome assembly GCA_036567965.1 of Candidatus Kryptoniota bacterium. Classification (NCBI taxonomy): domain Bacteria; kingdom Pseudomonadati; phylum Candidatus Kryptoniota; species Candidatus Kryptoniota bacterium. The sequence goes on along the minus strand of DATCTN010000012.1, from coordinate 89,564 downwards.
TGAGATTTCAATATCTTTACGATGGATATCAGAAGAGGACGACCTTCCAATCGATGGAGGGATCCATTTACTCGCTCGTCCGACTTTTCACATCGACAGATTTTTTCCTGAAGTACGACATGGTTAATACCGCATACGAGGCTTACGGCAAATACAGTTTTAACTCCGGTGAATCGTATGTTAAGCTCGGAGCGTTCTCGCCTTCATACGGGATCCGGCTCGACGATCACACCGCTTACACCCGTGGCGGCAATCTCGGTTTTCTCCAGGGGCTCCCCCAGGTCGGGTTGATGTTTGTTCCGGATTACCGGGACCTCGGTATCGAAGTCGGTACGCGGTTCGACAATTTTTTCGTGACTGTCGACGCTACCAACGGTGACGGACTCAGCAATCTGAATTTCACATCGAACAAGGCGTTCATTGGAAGAGCGGAATATCTCACGAAGAGTTTCATGAACCTCATGATCGGAGCGGAAGGATACCTGACAAGCGCGACCAAAATGTACGGGGTGCACGCAGGTATTGGCGCATCCGAAAGATTGTCAATATTAGCCGAATACGATTGGGCAAGTTCCCTGCCCGGCGTGCTTCCTGCCAACTCAAATTCAAATGCGGCATTTGCGGAGGTAACTTACAGTTTCGTCAACGGGTTGTATGGAATGGCAAGGCTGGACTATTTCAGAAGTTACGCGGGGGGACCGTCCTACACTCGCTACATCGTCGGCTTGAATGTTTACCCTCTTCCTCACCTGGATTTGATGCCGCAGGTGCGGTTCGACAATTCAATTCTCCCGGGTTCGGGACACGTAGTTGAGGCGCTCGTGCAATCGCACGTCTATTTCTAGGCAAGGGTGCGAGGAAAGACCTATCAGAGAATCTTTTCTATCCGCAGCGTATTTGTGGTCCCCCTTGAAAGAAGCGGCGTTCCAGCCGTGAGAATGTATGTGTCGCCGGGGACCGCCAGCGCCTTTGATTTGAGAATGGAGCTGACCTGTGCCAGCATCGCGTCGGTATCAGACAGAGATTCCACTTCCACCGGAACAATTCCCCAAATCAGAGCAAGTTTTCGAACTACAGCAAGACTTTCAGTAAGCGCGTAGACAGGCACCTGTGGCCGGTATTTCGAGAGTGCCCGAGCCGTCGTGCCCGTATTCGTTATTGAAATAATAAAAGAGGCTTCAACAGACTTTGCCAGCGACCACGCGACTTCTGCGATCGCGTCAGTGAAATCATCGCGGACTTTTTTGTAGTTGAGTTTATGCTGTACCATGTTTAAGCGTGATTCTGCAGCCTTCACTATCTGAACCATTGTCTTAACCGATTCGACAGGAAAGATGCCCACGGAAGTTTCGCCGCTCAGCATCACGGCGTCGGTGCCGTCGAAGACTGCGTTAGCAACGTCAGTCGCCTCCGCTCTTGTCGGACGCGGTTCACGAATCATTGAGTCGAGCATTTGAGTCGCGGTGATAACCGGTTTACCATGCTCGTTGCATTTACGAATTATGGTCTTCTGAAGAATCGGGACTTCTTCTATCGGGACTTCCACTCCGAGATCTCCGCGCGCAACCATAATAGCGTTGCTGGCGGCGACAATGGCGTCGATGTCCTTAACGGCCTCCGGTTTCTCAATTTTCGAAATTATGCCCTGATTCCCGCCTAATTCTTCCAGTCGTCTCCTCAAACCCACGACGTCCGATGAATGACGAACAAATGACAATGCAATGAAATCAAAATCCTGTTCGACTCCGAATTTGAGATCTTCGATATCTTTTTCAGTAAGAGAAGGTATGCTTACTTTCACTCCCGGCAAATTTATTCCTTTATGAGATGAAAGCATACCGCCGTTGACAACCGTACATGAAACTGTTTTCCCCGAAACGGAATTCACTTTCAATTCAAGAAGACCGTCATCCATCAGAATTCTATCGCCGGGGACGGCGTCTTTCACCAATCCACCATATGTCACAGGAATAGTATTTCCAGAACCCTGGACATTTTCTGTTGTCAGAACCACGACGGCATCGCGCTTCAGCAGAATCGGTTCGATCAGCTGCCCGACTCTGATTTTCGGCCCTTGAAGATCCTGGATCACGGCGAACCGTTTTCCCGTTTCGACTTCAAGTTCCCTGATGATGCCTAATTGTGCGGCGTGCTCCTCGTGAGTTCCGTGAGAGAAGTTGAGTCTGAACACATCGGCGCCCGCATCTATGAGCGATCTTATTTTCTCTCGGGTGTTGGAAGCAGGTCCGAGTGTACAGACAATCTTGGTTTTCTTATTTTGTTTCTTTTGCAGATCCACGGTACTCCCTGATTTTTTTTACGACCTCAGTAAGAACTACTGACGCGGGCCCCTGAAGGGAAAGGTCCGCCAGCTCTGTTATCGGAGTTTCCTCGATGTTTACTTCAACGATCGCGCCTCCATGCCTCTTCACGGTCAGAGGCAGCTCGGCTGCGGGATACACCACAGCGGAGGTCCCCACCACGAACATGAAATCCGCCTCTTCAGAAAGTTTCTGCGCCATCTGCCATTGGTCGAACGGAATCATCTCGCCGAACCAAACGATATCCGGACGGATGAGCCCTCCACAATCTGCGCATCTAAAAGAATTATTCCGGTCGAAATCTTCGCCGTCGTATCTCTTTCCGCAATTGAGACAATAGTTCTTTTCAATGTTGCCGTGAAGCTCGGCTATCTGTCTCGAGCCGGCCCTCCGATGTAAATTGTCAATATTCTGTGTCACGACTGCGAATCGCGGAAAGAGCTTCTCCATTTCTACGAGTGCAAAATGCGCAGGGTTCGGCGTGACGGAACGCGTAACCTCTCTTCGATGCTTGTACCACTTCGACACGAGTTCCGGGTTTCTCAAGAAGGCATCGAAGTTTGCCAACTCTTCCGGTTTCAATTTCGACCACAAGCCGTCAGTTCCCCTGAAAGTTGGAACACCGCTCTCGGCAGAGATTCCTGCCCCCGTCAAAGCCACCACTCGTTCTGCGGACGCGAGCGATTCGAGAAAATCTGCAGTGATCATCATTGCAGAGGAATGAGTTCAAGTCGGTTCATTTCCTCACCCAGGGGAATCCGGGTCGGGAAAAATCTCACATCACCTCGAAGGTAATCGTTCATCAGGTCTGAATAGTGCAGACTTAACAACTGCCCGCATTCTCCTCCGGGCAGAGAAAAATAAGCCCCTTGTCTCCCGAGATCAACGATCATTCTCATCGACGGACCGATAGTCATTTCGTACGGATCGTCGAGGGAAAACTCGCCGTTATTTAAGGTTGTGCTGTTGCCGCCTCTTTCGTAGGGACCTAGATCGTAGAGCCTCTTTATTACGGAATTTGAACTCAAGGGATGCTTCAACTCCAAAGTGTGCAGTCTCCCCCACGTCCAGTTTATCGGGTCCGCACCGAACCGCTGACGGAGAGATTGCAACGCGTTGTTAAAGCTCTCGGCGGTCTTGAAGTTCAAAAGACTATCACCGTTGTCTGCTCCGTACAGTTTGCCGACTAATCGGGGGTCATTGATGTAAGCGTCGAGCATTCTGGTGGGAACATTTCCGATCAGGACGTATTTCCTGTAGAGCGAAGTCCCCAACTCCGGTTCAAATACGTCCCTGATCAACTCGACAAAAGTCGCGTTCAAGATTGAAGCCGCTGTGCTTTTCGCGATTATGTTTCCATCAAAGTTCCTGAGATAGACGAGCTCCTTCGGGGAGAAGTTTTCGCTGTCGCAGGCAGCGAGAATCTTCCGACTCAGCTCCACCATATATTCGGAATAGTAATCGAGCTGGAGAGTCTTGCTGAGTCCCAAGTTCATCGTATCGTGGGAAGCGATGAAAGAGTTTATTCTGTCGATCCTTGACGAGGCTTCGTACAAATTGGTGAGGTAATAGGGAAAATTCTCGGGTATTGTCTTGTTATTTGCCGTCGCATAGAAGCCGCCGGCAGGATTCAAATTCTGCGGAAGAAGTTCAAATGGGATAAAACTTTCCCAAACGAGTTTACTGTTGTTACCCGCCTGAGGTAGAAACGGGAGAGGATACTTCCGCAATGGAATATTTCCAGCGGCTTTGAATCCTATATTCCCATTCACGTCAGCAAAGACGAAGTTCTGTGCAGGAGCACCGAAATTTTTCAGCGCGGCGAGGAACTCCTCGTAGTTGTTTGCGGTATTCAGTAAGTAGATAGCCCTGATCTCGTCGCTGGGCCAGTACGCTGACCAGCGGAGGGCGACAATTCCGGAATCCTCCGACGATTGTGAATGCAGAGAACTCATCTTATACGAGTTGGACAGGACGTCGCTGACGACCGGACCCTGCTCCGCCTCACGTTTGATGAAGACGTACGCTGGTTTATCCTTTATCTCGATTGTGTCAACCTTGTTTGCAAATGCCAGGAGTTTGCCGTCATACTGAAAGGAATCCGGATTTGCCGAGTCAGGTTGAACTTCATAAAAATCGGCGTCATCTGCCATAACGTTTGTCATGCCCCATGCGATCCGATCGTTTCTTCCAATTACGATTCCAGGCGCGCCGGGAATCGAAACGCCGATCACATGAACAGTTGGGGAGGCTATGGAGACTAAGTACCATCTCGCAGGGAGACTGAAAGCGAGGTGCGGGTCATTGCAGAGAATCGGATAGCCCATCCCCGTTCTCGTGGGGGAAATAACCCAATTGTTGCTTCCGATACCGTCCGGGGATTTCGAGCCTTCCAGGAATGAGTATGCCTCGGAGTTGATCTCAATAAATCTCTCCAGCGATGTGTATGTGCCTTTTCGGTTTCGCTGAGGGAGTTTTAGATTCTGACGGTCTGAGAAAAGGGGGATCAGGACTGAGGCCTTGTCGGGACCAAGTTTATTGTAGATTTCACCGAAGACCGGCTTGGTCCACCAGGCGAGATTGAGATCCCAGGCCATCAATCTTGCCACAATGAGGCAGTCTCTTGGCGTCCACTCCCTTGGATGGAATTCCAACATCGTGAACTCCGCAGGTAACGCCTTCGTCGTCTCAATATATGCGTTTACGCCTCTACAGTACCAATTAAGTAAGTCTCTACTTATCGGTGACACGGTTTGGTAGAGTGAATCTGCGAGCTCAGTGAATCGAAGCGTCCGAAAAAGCAGATCGATATCCAACGTTCTCTCACCGAAAATCTCGGATAGTCGTCCTTCACCGAGCCGTCGGTACACCTCCATTTGAAAGAGTCGATCCTGGGCATGGACAAAGCCGAGCGCAAAGTAAGCGTCCGAGTCCGATCGCGCCTCTATATAAGGTACACCGACACTGTCCCTGTACACTACTACATTGGACCCGATGCCCGCAAGAGCGATATGCCCTTTTTCCTGGGGCAGCGAAGAGGTGCCTATCTTCCGAAGCAGGAGGAGAATACTGACGAGAATAATAATCAACGTGAGGGACGCGATGGCGAGAACCAACTTAAACCGTTTCACTTTGACAATTTAGTGAACGGAAAAACAATCTAACAGAAAAATGAGAAGACTATCCGGCGATGTTGAAGTAGAAACCTATAGCAACCGAGGGGACAAGGAAGCGCGATCTCGGCATGAACGACGAAGAAAACAAATCGAAATAATTCATTCCGCCATTGAAGTACAATCCAAGATATTTGTCGAAGCGAAGCGAGTTTCCCAATCCGAGGTATGCGGTTGCCCCGCTGGTGAATCTGGAGTTCGGAATTGTATAGTTTAAGAATGACCCGTTCGTGGGAAAAGCCCAACCCAATAACAGTCCCGCGCTGGTTTCGGCGTAGAGCGTATATGAAAGAGTCCCTAGCTTTGAGTTGATTATCGGGATCCTGAGGCCAAATTCAACAGGCAGAATGACACTCTGGTAATAGGGCGAAGTGTATCCGTCAGAACTCAAGTTCAGAATCGATGCGCGCAGGATGTAATTCTTGTACACCGGTACTTCCCCCACGGCTCCGACTCCTATCGACGTCGCGTTCAACATTACCGGAAAATACTGCGGCGCGGAAATCAAATGTTGCTGGGCAGAAAATGGGGAAAGGTCATCCTGAAAGCCGGTCTGTCCGAAATTCACGGAGCGGTATGAACTGGATGTGGCAGGAGGGCAAATTCCCTGCTTAACATCCTGTGCGCGTGCGGAACAATCTATAGTGAGTAACAACAAGAAGGTCGCCAGTCCACGGAAATACGCATTCGTCATGGTTCACCTCAGAAATTATAAGCGAATGTAAACATGAAGTTCGTGTTAGTAATCTTTTCGCTTGTTGTACTATACGAATCATACAACTGATGCGTCGTATTCCACCACCCATACTGGTACGCGAAATCCAGATCGATGCTGTTCTGCAATTTAACTCCAACTCCGCCCGACAAGAACTTCTGGGCCTGGTTGGTGCCGTCGCCGACATAAGGTGACTGTATGTATTCACCTCCGACCCTGAGGAACGGGACAAAAAGGGAATATTGCGGGTCGGTGAGAGCAAACTCCAGTCCAGCGCCGACGTTGGCGGTGGCCCTGAATTCAGACTTTATCTGGGAATTCAAGCCCGCGATAAAATCCGACGGAAGATTGGAATTCCCGAATTGGAGTTGTGACCAATCTTCATATTTTAAATCCGCCGCCAGCAGGAGTTGGGATGTTCCGCCTGATACACCGACTCCAAATTCAAACGGAGTGGTTACGTCGTACTGGCTGTTACCGCCCGGGGTATTGTATGATATCGTCGTACCCGACAGATATGATGCCGTGCCGCCGTCGGAGTAAGTTTCGTTAACCGTAATGAAAGTGGGAAATTGGATTGTGACGCCAAATCTCGCAATAGTGTTTCCGCGGTCGTCAGGCAACCGATAAAGCAAGCCGACCTTCGCGTTCCATCCGCTCAAGTCCTGATCTACCTGATCGCTCAGAGCAAAGCTTCCAAAACCGACAGCTCCCTGGAGATCGGACAACTGTCCCGTGTAGAGGTGCCTTGGATCGGTCTCAGTGAACGAACGATTATACTTATATGATCCGCTGACCAGGTTCAACGTCAACCCTATTGAAAAGTCCTGAGCTATATCCACCGCGCCCGCTGCCAGCCAATGATTCAACCCACCCGATTCATACACTGTTCCGGACTGTCCGACATTTTTGTTCACAATAATATTCCCCAGTGTGTCTTCGAGGCCGACATTATAGGGGATGTCATACGTCCCTTGAGGATCTGTCTTGGGATCGGTCTTCAGTGTCGGAATAATCGAGCTGCTCGGATTAAACCCATTAAAACTCAGAGCCGAGTTGAAGTCCGTGCCGCGATTATAGCCGAGGGCGATTACAAAACTTCCTCTCATTGTCGGGAATGGATAAACGAGCCCAAGGTTGGAGAGATCTGTCTGAGAGCTTGAGCCGGTGGTACTTTGATTGTAGTAGGTCACGTCGTTGTTATAACCGAGGAAGTTCAACCCCATCGCAAATTGTGATTGGCGCGACTGGGCCAACCCGGCGGGATTAAAAAAGGCGGCATCATAACCCTGCGACAAACCCACCATCGCGTTGCCCATGGACATCGATCTAGCGCTGACTCCGTATTCGCTCTGTCCGAGTCTGAGAGCGTCTTCCGGATATTGAGCAAATGCGTTGAGCGAAATCGAAAGAGTAATGATTGCGACTGTTATTAATTTGCTTTTCATGATGCTTCCGTTCCGATTAAGATATTTTAGAGTCGTGTACTTTCAAGTTTGCTGTATCGCAAAAAGCAAAACTAATAAATCTAGATTGTCAAAAGACAGAGCTAGCGTCGGGACCTTCCACCACCACTCGAACCGCCACTGCGTGCGGGCGCGGCGCTTGCCCTCGGCGCGCTGTAAGAGCGAGGTGCGCTCTCAACTCGGCGTGCTTGTGGTGCTGCGTAAACACGAGCCGGGTTCGAACCGTAGAACGTCCGTGCAGGTGCATATTGGCGCGTCTGAGTCCTCGTCAATACACGGTTCGATGGTCCGTAATATCTCACTGAAGGGCCGTATTGGTATCCGCGATACTGTGCAGAGATCCCTCTTCCTCTGCTTCTCGGCTGCGATTGCGGTTGTGACTGCGGCTGCGAGGGAGGTGGAGAACTCGGCGATGGATTCTGTGACGGCGGAGGCGTGCTCTGCCGTGTGGGACCTGTGTCTCGAGTGCGCGGCTGCGACTGAGGTTGAGACGGACTCTGTGAGGGAGGCGGATTGCTGCTGCCTGATCTCGTCCGCGGCTGGTCCGCATTGCCGTTTGCCGGCGGATTATTACCGGTCGTTCTTGTCCTGGTCGATGTAGAGGCGCCCGCGGTTCCGGTCGAGCTGCTTGTGTTGTTCGCGCTTCCAGTGCTGACTCCGCTGCCCGGCAGAACAGTGGTTGGGGTAGTACCACCACCATAGTTGTCCCGTCCGAAACGAGTATCTCCCGAACTTCTCACCCGTCCGTTTGATGCCGGATTGCCGTTCTGATAAGCGTAGTAGCCGCCGTAAGGTGAATACGGATAAAACGGGCTGTAATAATACGGCGAGTAGTACGAGTAGTAGGGGCTTCCATATCCAAAACCACCGTACCATGACCCGGGACCTCCATACCACGAATTCCACCCGAGACCGAAGTACCAGTTGTCCGAGTACCACCATGCAGGACTTGGAGTGTACCAATTATCGTTCCAGCCATAATAATTATAAGGATAACCATAATCGTTATTATCATAGTAATTATTCACAATTGGCGCACCGGTAGAATCGTACGCATAAGTCGTATCGTTGTAGCCGTATCCCGAGTTGTTGTCGTTCGAGTATTCGTAATTGTCTCCGCCGTTACTCGTCGCCGCGAACTCAGTGTAACATCCACCGAAAGCGAATGCGGCCCAAGCTGAAAAACTCAAAACTAACATTCTCGTTTTCATGACATTCACCTCGTATTTTTTTGACGCGGCGGATCGTCCAAACGCTTAACCGATCCGGACCTGCCTGCGTCATCCCCTTCGTACTGAAACCTCTTCTCCTCTTCGGAGAACTCGTGGAACGTTTCGTATATGCTTAAAGGAAGAGTACCACTTTGGCGCCGGCAAAGAGCACTCGTGCTGATGACCGCCGGCTGATCGAGCATCTCGCACTTTCCCGAACCGGACTCTTTGCTCAACCGACCGTCCATCGCACCCCCGTTCATCTCCGCCGTCATATTTGTCATCACACTACTTCCTTTGCTCAATTTCAATAACATCTAATTTGAAAACAAGGCGCTCAGGAAGCCTTAAAATAAATTAATACCAAAACCATAGACGAGTGATGAAGTAGGATGGTTACATCGATTGGACGTATTCGATCCTGATTGTGCGGAGGCTCCCGGTCTTCTTAAGATCGAGTAGGTTCTTATAATCGAATTCGACTGTGAAGCCGTTCCCAACGCTCCATTTCACGCCCGCGTTCATGAACCCGCGCCCGGGCTGCGCCAAGCGAAGCGTGTCCGTAAGGTTATCGTTAAATCCGAAATTATACTCCAGCATTACCGAGATATCGCTGCCGATTGTCTTGTCGGCGCCCACTGAAAAATTTATGTTCTTGTTTCCGTCTCCGTCTTCCAGCGAATAGTTGACAGCCCCGTGAACGCCCAGGTAACCAAGCATTGTGAAATACTTCGATCCGGAAGCGAAGAAGCCCGGCGATTTGTAGGAATACCGGCTGTATTGCGAGAGATACTCGTCTTTCCCCTGGGAATCGTAGCCGATCGCAAGCGCGGGAAAGTCGGGCGTCTCATCGATCAACCGGAATCTGATATTGACTCCGGGGTTCTTGTTCCAGCCCACGGGACCCGACCCGATCACGTTAGTTCCTCCGTAACTCAGGCCGAATGTCAACCTATTAAACGCACCCGCCTCCAGTGAAACCAGTAGCCCGCTCATCTCATAAAAGTGCACATTCATCCCGATCATTCCGTTGTGTAAAATGCCTGCTGTCGGCATGTCGATCAAATAGCGCGATTCGATCTGACCGTTGCTGCCGGCGCTGCCATTGACCCCACCCGCAAACGCCGCGGAGGACAGAACAAATATGGCTGCAAAAATCGTGGACTTCATCAACTGTCTCCTTTTATATTTCGTCTTCTCCAAAAACCTTCCGCGTATTCTTTGGCAGCTCAATTTTCTGTGCTTCGTCGTCCAGCTCCGAAAGGTTTTCCCCTCTTGTCTGAGGCACCTTCGGAGAATATGACTTGCTTTCGGACACCATCGTCTGTTCTTTGTACTTGTTCAGCACCTCTGTTAATTCGTTGTGTTCCCTCATCAAATCCGACTCGCTGAATATCAGAAGCTTTCTATCCTTATAAACGAACTCGCCCTCGACCATGACATCGGACACGTCGGAGTCGGAGTAATCTTCGAGCAGGGCGGAAATGGCCTCCTTGTGCGGGAGCTTACTGAGCCTGCGAGCGGAAATCTTTTTCGCATCCACGAAAGAGAGATTAGCCAGCTTACCGGTCTCGATGCTTCCGAGTCTGGAGCCCATGTTGAACATCCCAGCGCTTACTCTGGTCGTGCTGGCGAGTGCTTCTTCAGGCGGGCATCCGAATTCGAGGAGCTTTCTCATCTGACCGAATAGACCGGGAGTCTCCCAGTCGGATCCGATTGCATATTTGTCGAATACGTTCCTGATCGTTCTATAGCTTTGCGCGTTGAGGCGGCTCGGTACAAGTATGATTTTTGCGCTGGCATTTCTCGCAATCTTCAGCGAGTTGGGAGGAGTGTCGTTCATCCCGACTAAGAACGTCGCCGCGCGCAGGAGTCCGCTTCTCTTGAGAAGTTGGATCAGGTTCGCGTTGAAATTCGTCTTGGTGGTTTGGACATCTTCGGAATCCTCATCTATGTGCGAGAGGATCCAACCCGGCGCATCGGAATTTGTCCGAGACACTGCGCTGATGCCGAAGAGTGTAAGATCTTTCTGGTAAGGTACGAACAATCCGATCTTGAGGTGACTATCGACTGCCTTCTTCAGAAATGCCGATTGCGATTCGCTCTCGGCAAACGCGACCGCCTCGATGCCAGTCAGCTTGACAGCCGAGAACATTCCTCTCGCTCCCGCTTCGTCGCCAATTATCGAGAAGGCGATACCGCAAACCCCGGATTGAAGGAGCCCGAAAAAAGCGAGGTGATACATCTTCTCGTAGAAGCTCTCCGGCTGCGCGTCCAGCACCGATTCTACTTTGAGCAGATACTCATCCCGCCACTGCGAAACCGGCCGGCGCGGTTCAATGAACCTGCAGATGATAGCTTCAGGATGATAGTGCGCATTGAAGAAAGCCGGCAGGAGAATTTTACCTGCGGTATCTACAATTTCGGCTTCAGGATATTTCCTCCGCAACAACTCGATATCTTTTGAGACTTCGCCGACGAGGTTCGACCGGACCAGCACATTATATAACCCGCTCTGCATTTCATCGTTGCAAGTGAAAACATACGCCCCGGTCAGGATCTTTGTGGAGTTCATTGCCTTCTCAGTTAATCATTATACAGGAACTTGCAGTCGTAGAGTTGATTGACGCCGCTTCCGCGTAGCGCATATTGGAATCCTTTTCTAATGGCCGCACCGCCCACATCGCCATCTGCGTTCAGTGCAATATAAGCAAGTTGGAACGTTTTATCAGCCTTTATCAGTTTCGAATGCACATCGATGGCCCTCTTGACAGCAGTCTCGCACGCTTGTTGCGGTGTCATTCCGCCGCGCATGCTTTCGACAACGAGATGACTTCCAACAATGCGTATGTTCGCCTCACCGACGCCCGTGGAGGCAGCTGCTCCCACTTTACCATCGACGTAGAGTCCGGCCCCTATAATCGGCGAATCACCGATCCTGCCGTGAATCTTGAAAGCAAGTCCGGACGTAGAAACGCCCGCGCAGAGATGTCCTTTCGCATCGAGGACGAGGAGCCCTATCGTGTCATGGTTGTCGTTGAGATCGTTCATGTCGTGCTCGGGAACCCAGTTGTCCTTATCGCTCATGCTCTCTTTCCACTCGAGCCATTTCTTCCTTGCTTCGTCGGTGAGGAGATCGGTGTGCTTGAAGCCCTGAGCAAGAGCAAATTTATATGCGCCTTCTCCGGCCAGCATGACATGCTTGGTGCGCTCCATGACTTTTCTGGCAACCCCGATCGGGTTCTTGATGTTTTCAATAGCGCCGACAGCTCCGCAGTTACCGCGCCAATCCATTATGGACGCGTCCAGGGTCACTTTCATATCTTCGTCGGGGAGTCCACCGTACCCTACACTCATGATAGACGGATCGTTTTCGATCGTCATTATCCCCTGTTCCACGGCGTCGAGTCCGCTCCCGCCATCACTCAAGGTTTTCCAGGCCGTCTCATTTGCCTGCATTCCGAAATTCCATGTCGACAATACTACCTGGGAACCCATCCTTCCTCCGTTTCTCGTAATGATTTTCGGCATCCCTAATTTCGTTGCAGCGTAGGCTCCCACTCCCGCCACGGCGCTCTTCTTTATGAATTCGCGTCTCCTCATCCGGTCACCTTGTATCGTGTCCCGTCTTTCCCGTCTTCAAGAACAATTCCGAGGCCGATAAGCTCATCGCGAATCCTGTCGGCAAGCTTGAAGTCTTTATTCAGTCTGGCTTCCGCTCTTAGTTTCATCAAAAGCTCGACAAGCCCGGCCTCCAGCTTCTCACGGCCCTGAAGACTTGCAGCCGACGGCACAATGCCCAATACGTCGCCGGCAAGCTTCATAATGAAAGAATAAACAAGACCCGCAGTCTCGCGCGACATCGGGGTCGACGATGATAGAATGGTGTTGATGTCCTTGACCATCTCGAAGAGTGATGCGATCGCAAGAGGTGTATTGAAATCATCAGCCATTGCGGCAAGCCACTCGCCGTAATACCGGCGCAAATTAACTGGTTCCTCCGGGAGATTTTCAAATTTCACATCGGAAATACTTTCCCCGGAAATACTCGTCAGTAGTCTGATCACATTCCTGAGGCGGTCAAGACCTTTTGCTGCACCCGATATTGCCTCATCCGAGTAGTCGAGCGGACTCCGATAGTGGCTTTGTAAAATAAAAAATCTCAAAGTAACGGGATCGAATTTCTTAAAAGCGTCCTTCAGGGTAACAAAATTTCCAAGCGACTTACTCATTTTGACGCCGTCTACCGTAACCATATTGTTGTGCAACCAGTATTTCACGAACGGCTTGCCCGTTGCCGATTCACTCTGCGCAATTTCACATTCATGGTGAGGGAATTCATTGTCTAACCCTCCTCCATGTATGTCGAACGACTCTCCGAGATACTTCATGCTCATTGCGGAGCACTCGAGGTGCCAGCCCGGAAAACCTTCACCCCAAGGGGACGGCCATCGCATGATATGTCCGGCCTCAGCTTTCTTCCATAGCGCGAAATCTGCAGGGTTCGCCTTGTCGCTCCTCACATCCACTCGAGTACCCGTAATCAGATCTTCAATCTTTTTTCCCGAGAGTTTCCCATACTCGGGGAATTTCCTTACATCGAAATAAACATTCCCTCCGGTCTCATACGCGAACCCTTTTGCGACGAGCTTCTTCGCGAGTTCGATCTGTTCCAGAATATGGCCGGTGGCACGCGGAGAGATATTGGGCCGTTGCACGCCGAGCATGTCCATGTCTTCGAAATAACTCCTTATGAACATTTCGGCTATCTCCATCGGATCGATCCGGTCCTTCCTGGCTTCGCTTTCAATCTTGTCGTCGCCTTCGTCGGCGTTGTCCGTCAGGTGGCCCACGTCGGTAATGTTCTGGACATACAATACCTTATACCCCACAAATCTGAAGAACCTTACAATAGTGTCGAAGGAGACATAACTCTTGCCGTGTCCGATATGTGAATGGTTATAAACTGTCGGACCGCAAACGTAAATTCCAACCCTGTCGTTGTGAACCGGAACAAATTTTTCCTTTTTCCTCGTGAGCGAGTTGTACAGATAAATTTCAGTTTTCATTTCATCCCGATGAGTTCTTTTGCACCCGAGATACTTGCCTGTGTGACATCTTCGCCGCTTAACAGACGAGCGACCTCAAGTACCCGCTCGTCCTCCGACAGTCTTTCTACGCGCGTAACTGCCCGTTTGCCTTTCACGACCTTCTCCACTCTGAAATGAACGTCAGCCTGTCCGGCAATCTGCGGGAGATGAGTGATCGCGACAATCTGATGAAAGCCGGAAAGATTTTTCAGCATCTTCCCCACTTTCGCACCAATCCGGCCACTAATACCGGTATCGATTTCATCGAACACGAGGAGCGGAAGCCGATCGCTCTTGGCAAGGATCGATTTGAGAGCAAGCATGATCCTTGAAATCTCACCGCCCGATGCAACCTTTGCCAGTGGGCGCGGCTCCTCGCCAACATTGGTCGAGACGTAAAATTCGACCGAATCAAAACCCTTTTCGGTCGTGTCGTAGAAATCTCTTCCGAGTCTGACAAGCGGCTTCAAAGCCGCATCAGCGCCTTGGTACGATTTATTGGAAATAACGACTTCGAATTTCGCCTTTTCTATTCCAATTTCGCCCAGAACGCCGACAATGCTGCGACTGATTCGCTCGGCAACCTCCCGTCTCTTTGCCGAGAGTCTTTCGGCAGTCTCGGACAGGCCGGATCTGACCGCTTCGACTTGAGACTCGAGTTTCCGGATCTCGTCGTCAAAATTTTCCGCAAGCGAAAATTCCCTCCCTATCTTCTCCCTATATTCGATCGCCGCCTCCAGAGAGCCGCCGTACTTTTTCTTGAACAAGGTCAGGACCCCCAGCCTCTCCCGAATTTCCTCGAGCCGCTGAGGATTGAAATCGATCTTGCTGCTATAGCTTTGCACGAATCTGGTTATGTCGTCCACAACTGCCTTTGCGGTCTCGGTTTCGTCACGAAGAGGTTCGAACGATTTGTCGATTTGTGCCAAGTCTTCAAGTTGGTTCCTCACCACGACGAGTTGATCGTGGACGGAATTTTCGCTGTCGTATAAGAGCTCATACAGTTTCGCCGCAGCCTCAAACAACTTCTCGGCGTTCTCCAAAATCTTCAGCTCCGACTCGAGCAGATCGATTTCACCCGGCTTTGGGTCGATGGAATCAATCTCCTTGATCTGGAACGCGTAGAGATCCTGTTTCTCTTTCAAAGCATTCCGCCTTGAGACGAGGTCCTTCATCTCACCGATCAGATTCTCGAGCTCGCGATATGAGCCGCGAAAATTTTTGAGGAGCATCTCGAGACCGCCGAAGTCGTCTATGAGATCGATATGCGTCTCGGGGCGAAGGAGTGACTGGTGCTCATGCTGGCCATGAAGATCGACGAGGGAATCTCCGAGCTCCTTAAGTTGCGAGACCTGGAGCGGGGTGTCGTTTACGAACGCGCGGCTCTGTCCCTTCTGGTTGACCTCACGCCGGACGATCACTTCGTCTCCGCACTCGATGCCCGATTCTTCAAGAAGCCGCCGGACCTTCTTGTTACCCGTAACCGTGAATATGCCCTCAACGATCGACTTGTCGGCGCCGCTCCGGACATCCTCGACGTTGGCGCGCTCGCCGAGAATCAGACTGAACGCATCGATTATGATGGACTTGCCGGCCCCGGTTTCGCCGGTAATGATATTCAGACCGCTGCCGAACTCAATCTCAAGTTCCTCGATCAAAGCGAAGTTCTTTATGGTAAGATTCTTCAGCATGTTCTATTTGACATTAAAATACTTCGCCTCCGGGTGATGAACAACAATTGCCGTAGTGCTCTGTTCCGGGACGAGCTGATATTCCTCGGTCAGAGTCACGCCGATTCGCTCCGGGCTGAGAAGCTTAAAGAGCTTCGACTGGTCCTCGAGATTCGGACACGCGGGATATCCAAATGAATACCTCGAGCCGCGATAGCCCTGAGAAAAGAGTTTCCTGACATCACCGGCATCCTCAGATTGGATACCGAGTTCAGTTCTTACGATCTTATGCCAGTATTCCGCCAGCGCTTCCGCGCTCTCCACACTCAGGCCGTGAAGATAAAGATAGTCCTGGTAATTCCCTGCGTCGAACATGTGGTGCGTGTACTCGCTCGCCCTGGTCCCGATCGTCACGGTCTGCAACTCAACTACATCATATGTTCCCGAACTTACGGACTTGAAATAATCTGAGATGCAGAGGAACCTGTCGTCGCTTTGTCTCGGAAAACTAAACCGTACCCATTCAAGGAGTTGTGTCTTAACGGGAGCTCCGGGTTTCAGCGATTTCCATTTCGAATATAGATCGTTTTCATCCACAGGACGATATATAATCAGATCATTTCCATCGGATTGACATGGGAAGTAACCATAAACAACTTTCGGCTCGAAAAGTCTTTCTCTTTTCACTTTCAATTTCAATTCGGAAAGAGCAGGGTAGACTTTGTTTTCTAGAAGCCGGTTATATTCCCCTTCGTCCTTTCCCTTCTTTCTGAATTGCCACTGTCCACGTATGAGCGCGACCTCGTTCAAATATTCCCAAATCTTCTCAACCTTAATGTCGCTCACTATCGTGCTCCCAAAGAAGGGAGGGATCGGAACCGGAACATCCGCACTGACTTTGCTGCGGTGGGACCGATCGCGCTCCGGTTCTACTTTCCTGGTCCGATTCAACTCGAGGGCTTTATTCAGAGATGACGAGGACGTGGTGGCGCCTTTGAGTTCCGCGACATCGATCTTTCCCGATTTGATGTCTTCTCCCGCTCTATTTGTATTTGAATACGCGGGATCCCTTAAGCGGGACATGAAATGGAGACCGTCGAACGCATCGTTGGCATACGAGAGGTAGCCGTTGTAGACGCTTCGGAGATCATTCTCCACATACCTGCGAGTGAGCGCCGCTCCGCCCAACACCACAGGAATTTTCAAGCCGCGATGTTCCATCTGCTCGAGGTTTTCTTTCATGACTACGGTCGATTTCACGAGCAGACCGCTCATCCCAATGGCATCGGCGTGATTTTCCTCCGCGGCTTCGATGATCTGCTCGATCGGTACTTTTATTCCAAGATTGACTACTTTGTAGCCGTTATTCGTGAGTATGATGTCGACCAGGTTCTTGCCGATGTCGTGCACATCGCCCTTGACGGTCGCAAGGACCATGATGCCTTTCTGGACTCCCTCGAGCCGGTCCATGAAAGGCTCGAGGTACTTGACAGCAGTTTTCATGGTCTCGGCGGATTGAAGTACAAACGGAAGCTGCATTTGCCCGCTTCCAAAAAGTTCTCCGACCACTCTCATTCCATCAAGAAGAATCTCGTTAATAATTCTGAGAGGCGGATATGTCTCAAGAGCTTTTTTAAGTTCGCTGTCTATCCCGATTTTGTTGCCGTCTACAATCCTTTTCTTAAGCCCATCCTCAAGGGAGAGCGATCCGGTGTCTTCCTCCCCGCCGGGTTGGGACTTCGCACCCGAGTAATAATTCATCAGCTCAACGAGCGGGTCATAAGTACATTTGAGTTCAGCCATAACTCTTATGCCACCTCATATTTCCGCTCGTCATAAATCAACTGTCGGCAAAGTTCTCTACCACGTTCGTCTATCTTATACAGCGGCATGATCTTCTGGGCATTTACAATTGAAAGGTCAAGCCCCGCTTCGATCGCATAATGCAGAAAAACGGAATTAAGTACATGCCGCACGTGGGCGTTCAGGCCGAATGAAGCGTTGGATACTCCAAGGATCGTGTACGACTTCGGAAACCGGCTCTTGATCATCCTGATCGCTTCGACCGTTTCGATTCCCGATTTGCGGAACTCCTCGTCGCCGGAACCCAGAGTAAAGGTCAACGTGTCGAAGATCAGGTCTTCCTCGCGCATTCCGTACTTATCGATCGCGAGATCATGGATCCTTTTAGCGACCTCGAATTTCTTCTCTCGCGTCTTGGCCATGCCGGATTCGTCGATGGTCAGAGCGATGACAGCTGCCCCATATTTTCGGCAAAGCGGCAGGACACGTCTGAGCCGTTCCTCGCCATCCTCGAGGTTTACCGAGTTGACAATTGCTTTACCCGCGTAACGCTTCAGCGCTTCCTCAATCACGGCATACTCGGTGGAGTCGATCATAAGCGGCAGAGCGACCTGCGTGTTAAACCGCATCATTACCTCGCGCATATCGCGGACTTCATCCCTGCCGACATACGCGACGCATACATCCAGGATGTGAGCTCCTTCTTTCATCTGTTCCTTCGCCAACTGGACCATGGCATCGTAATTCTCTGCAAGGAGTAGCTCTTTGAACTTCCTAGAGCCATTCGCGTTGCACCTCTCGCCGACAATCACAGGCGCAGGATCGAGATGAAGAGCAACACTCGAGTAAATGGACGAAACCGAAGGGACATAAGCGAACTCACGTTCTTTCGGTCGAGATTCCGCCGCGATTTTCGTGAGACGCGCAATATGCTCGGGAGTCGTTCCGCAGCAGCCGCCGATTATGCTTACTCCGAATTCATTCACAAATCTCCGCATCCAGTAGTCCAGCTCGTTCGGAGTGAGATGATAGCAAGCTTGTCCTCCGATGTTCTCCGGCAGTCCGGCGTTCGGCATGACGAACACAGGCTTTGGGGAATTCTCACAGAGGTAGCGGACATTCTCCTCCATCTCTTTCGGGCCGGTGGCACAGTTCATACCGAATACGGTCACGATGTTGTACGGCTCTATCGTTGTGAGTGCGGCTGAGATTTCCGTCCCCATGAGCATCGTTCCCATTGTCTCAATCGTAATTGAGAGGATGACTGCCACCTCTGTTCCGCTCTCAGACATAAATTCGCTTATTGCAGCGAGCGCCGCTTTCGCCTGAAGAAGGTCCTGACATGTTTCCACGATCAGAAGATCGGCACCGCCGTCCACGAGGCCTCTCACCTGCTCTTTGTATGAATCACGCAGTGCATCGAAACCGATATGGCCGAGCGAAGGAAGTTTCGTTGTCGGGCCCATTGAACCTGCAACGAGCCGTCGTCTTCCATTTGAGGAATACTCGTCGGCGATTTTTCTGGCAATTTCAGCGGAACGTTTGTTTATTTCATATGCGCGCTCAGCAAGTCTGTACTCCACAAGAACCACCGATGTAGCGCCGAACGAGTTGGTTTCAATAACGTCCGCTCCCGCATCAAGAAATCCTCTGTGGACTTTTTCGGGAGCTTGGGGAAATGTCAGGTTCAAGTATTCGTTGCATCCGGCAAAACTCTCACCTCCGAAATCGGCGGCTGAGAGATTTTGCGATTGAAGGCTTGTCCCCGTGGCACCGTCGAAGACAAGAATTCTATGTTCAATAATCTCTAAAAGTTCTTTGCTTGTCATTTGGCTCAATTTTCAATCAATTTAGCTTCGATTATGGGAAATTCAAACGGATCGCTCAACACGAAAAAGTCTGCACCAGATGATGTTTCGCGCATTGACGAGTCGAAGATAAAACCGATAGAACATTCCGACAAATTCCACATCATATGAGGAGCTCCACGCTCTGGTTCTTCTGTCGATGGCGTACCGTTGTGAATGGTCTGCGGATTTTGCTCCAAACCCAACATGTCTCGTTTAGCATGCAACCATGTTCCATTTACGCTGACGCGGGCAGAGTTGTTAGCAATTTGCAAACCCATTCCAACCGCAGCGGCTTGGTTGATGCAAATCTTATTGCAAATATGCCCGATGTCTGCGATATTCTTGCGGAGGCAGTCCCAATTGGATAATGAGAGCGGTTCAAATTGACTTAGAGGAGGTTTGATTTATGCCAAAGTCGTTCAAGCCAACTGTCGTATTTGTGTTTATCCTTGCGGTAGTGTTTGCCGCGTTCTTCTTCGTGAGCAAGCATGTTACTGCTCTCGCGCGTGTAAATCCGTTTTCAGAAGATCCGTTCGACGCGGTCGGTGGATTCGGAGTTCAACTTACACTCTTTACGGCTATCGTTTCAATGCTGAGAGTTTTCATCCCGCGTTCAACGAGTGACATATCCGCAAGTCAAAAACTCCTCGTCATCCGAGGATGCACCGTTTCCGTGCAGTCTGTCGCTGTAACACTCGCAGCTTATGTAGTCGCAATGATCAGGTATCCTTCGGAATGGATATTTTCACCTCAAGGACGAATTCTCGCCTTTCTGGTGGCTGGTATGACTATACTCGCTGCGATCACGGCGTGGCGTATCGATTTGCTCGCTTACAATGCCGGCTTGTCCGCCGACCTTCCGGCAAGAAGGATGGCGCTCATCAACTGCCTCGTAGGAATACTCATACTCGGGATATATCCTGCCGAATGGCGACAGACCATTTTTGGTTCTATCGTGACTGCAGTTCTGGGAGTCGTGGTGCTTCTCCTCCTCACCTGGGCACTGGCCGCTGCGCTCTCTCCGCGGATCGATATACACATCGAGGATTTCCTGGACGATCTTGGTAGTCTGGGCAAATGGTTGGAGAGTAAAGGGAAGGTCCTTGCGGGGATCGTAAAGGGTCTCGGGAAGATTTTGTCAGTTGCTCCGGCCGAGTCGCGAGCGCTGGGCATCAATCCGCGCAAGCACCCGTGGAATTTTGCAATAGTGGTTTCACTTGTCGCGGGAATACTTCTTGCGCTATTCAAGGCGTCGACCGAAGGTCTGTTCCATGATACAAGCAGACTTATCCTTGTCTCGGTAACCATGATAGGGATTGAATTCGTCGGCGTTCTCCTTGGCCACTTCTTGTTCACCCGGTACCTCGGAATATTCCGGGTGGAGGAATAGTCACTGGAAGAAGTTGCGCTGAGTTGAAGCCGTCACGCTGAGCAGCGTGATGTAAGGTTGTGGGTCCGCAGAATTATTAGGGCGCATCCAACACTTTAAGTTAAGCTGGAACAGCGAATAAGACCTTTCTCAGAATCTCCAGCCGAGTCCGACATAGACCGTGTTCACGATTTTCATGAGCTTTCGGTATTCGAGTGTAGAGGTTTCCCCCGGTGCCCATGCAAGAAAACCGCAGTTGACGCAATTCCTCGTGTCCACCATCCACATCTTCTCTCCGGATACGCTGACGTAAAATGCTGAGCGACCAAGCGGAAGAAGTGCACCGATCCGATAGGAGTAATAATAATCCGGCTTGAAGGGGTCAACGTCTGATTGATATACCATGTAGCGGGGGAGCCCGATGTTTAGCTGTCCAAAAAAATATTTTACCGGATACAGAGTCGCTCCCACGCCGGCACTCGACGGCCCGATACCTACTCTCAGATCAGCGCTCGTGAAATAATAAGGGAAAAAACTCTGCTGGAATTCAAAGCCGTCGAGTCCCACGCGTATTTCGGAGGCGAACCGAGGAAACGAAACGGCAGTTGTTGCACGCGCAGCGGAGTCTACAGATGTCGCGTTCGAATCAGGCGGACACGCCGCGACAGTCAGTAGCATAATCAACGAGGCAAATGTCATCTCGTGCACCTCCCGCTAAATGAATCTGCTCATCTCGCCGGCGGAAAGATCTTGGACGAGCATACCAGCATCTAAATAATATTTCAGCCTAACATGAAAATCAATTCTGCACATCTGGCGGAGTAGTCTCCGGTGAATCAATTCCTAACGCCGTATCGTGTTATTAACCGCACAGCAGAAAGCGGCTGACACTCGAGCTGCTGGTGATAAGTCATTCATAGATCCATTGCCAAGTTACCAACTCTGATATTGATCTCGCCTACACCTCCAGGTACAGCTGCCTGTCGAGAGTTCTGTACTGAATCGCCTCCGCAATGTGCTCCGGCATGATATCTTTACTCTCTCCAAGATCCGCGATCGTCCTCGCAACTTTCAGGATTCTGTCATAAGCACGCGCGCTGAGTCCGAGTTTCGTTATCGCCTGCTTCAGTAATTCTTCGCCCTGTTTGTCCGGCTGGCAGAATTCTCTAATCTCTTTGCTTTGCATGTCTGCGTTCTTGAACAGACCTTTTCGCCCTTCGAACCTTTTCCGCTGAATGCACCGCGCCTTCTTCACTCGCTCTCTCACAGCGGCGGATAGCTCACCCGATCTCTTGCTCGAGAGCTCCGCGTATTTCACAGCAGGAACTTCGATATGGATGTCGATTCTATCGAGAAGCGGCCCGCTTATCTTGGACATGTAGCGTTGTATCATGGTCATGGTACAATTGCAGGTCGCCGACGGGTTCCCGTAATTTCCGCATGGACATGGGTTCATTGCGGCCAAAAGCATGAACTGGGACGGGTAATCGAGTGACAACTTCGTCCTGCTTATTGTAACGTGACCGTCTTCAAGCGGTTGACGAAGGACCTCAAGAACGCTCCTGTCAAATTCCGGAAGTTCATCAAGGAACAAGACTCCATGATGTGCAAGCGAGATCTCGCCCGGCTTCGGTATCGTTCCTCCTCCGACGAGCGCGCTATCCGAAATCGTATGGTGCGGCGATCGAAAAGGACGCGTCGCAACCAACCCCGCATCGACCGGAAGGAGCCCCGCTACCGAATGTATCTTAGTGGTTTCCAGGGCTTCGTCGAAGGTCATGTCCGGAAGAATAGTGGGGAGTCTTTTCGCGAGCATTGTCTTGCCGCTTCCGGGCGGACCTATCATGATGACATTGTGACCGCCAGCCGCAGCGACCTCCAGAGCGCGCTTAACATTTTCCTGTCCCTTCACGTCGGCAAAATCGAGAGGATATATCTGCTCCTGGTTGAATAATTCTTCCTTATCAACGTGAAACGGCTCGAGAAATTTGTACTCGCCGTTTATCAATTGTATCGTCTCGGCAAGTGTCTCGACTGGATACACGTTAATCCCATCCACCATAGCCGCTTCTTTTGCATTTCCTTTTGGAAGTATTATCGCCTTCTTCCCCCGGTCGCGTGCCTCGACGGCGATCGGAAGTACACCATGGATGTGCCTGACAGTTCCGTCGAGTGCGAGCTCGCCAAGTATAACGAAGTCGTCAAGCTCGCCGCTTTCCACTTGTCCCATGGCCGCGACAACACCCACGGCAATCGGAAGATCGAATGCGCTCCCCTCTTTCTTTATGTCGGCGGGCGCGAGGTTGATGATCACTCTCCTGCTCGGGAACTTGAACATCGAATTCTTGACCGCTGCTGAAACCCGCTCTCGGCTTTCCTGCACAGCGCTATCGGGCAAGCCGACAACTATAACTTTTGGAAGACCCGATTCGATGTGGACTTCGACGTCGACCATGAATGCGTTTACGCCGTAAGTCGCCGCACTTACCAAATGCGAAAACATAGCCCCTCCCTGACTTTTCTGACTCGAATCTATTTTTTGTTGAGACCACCAAAAAATGACAATACGTTCTTCGACAGTTGTACTGTCGAAGAATATTCGCGGTGGAGATCTACTCCAGGCGGTCGATGGTCATAATCGATTCATCGTCGAGATAGTAGTTGCGAGCGCTCGAATAAAGCCAGTGTTCCGGTCTGTCAACGAATCCCTTGCGAACGGGATTTAAGTGTAAGTAGTCCAACTTTTGCTGAAAGAATTCATGACTGAGGAGACCCACCGGGTGGCATCCCGTCTGCCACACCTTGAAATCATTTCCTCTCCCGGCCCTGTTCGCTGCTACTTTGAAGTATCGGATGAGTTTCTGATCGTTCCGTTCAAGTAGCAGACGCGAAATCTCAGCAGAGGTAAACCTTTTATGATCGCGCACGATTCCCGACAAAATCGCTTTCTCCGATGAAAGGACTGCGTGCACATGATTCGGCATAATAACATAACCGTGGATCCGTAGCCCTTTCATCATCCGGCAGAACTTCAGGGAGTCGATAATCACGTTAAAGAAGTCCGGGGAAGTGAATATGCATTGCCATCCAACAATCGTATCAGTGCAGAAATAGTATCCAGTCTGTTCTGAAAATGAACAAGGTGTCATTTCATTTAGCGCTGCCTGACAAGAGTTAAACTCTTGTTGGATCAAGTTCGACAGTATAACTGTCGAACAGCTTACCATGGACTTCGACGTCGACCATGAATGCGTTTACGCCGTAAGTCGCCGCACTTACCAAATGCGAAAACATAGCCCCTCCCTGACTTTTCCTATTCGACGCCTTATCTTACTCAAATCCCGGGATAAAGGAAAGCCTTTGGAGAAGTTTGCAGGATGATTGGACGTGAATAATTCAACCACCGGGACATGGCGACACGGAGGTAAAGACGGACAAGAGTGCCTGATTTGGAGGGCAGGAACCACGGGCCGGCGGTGAAAGGTACGCTCTCTGCAAAACCTCCTTGTCCCCTTTGTCTCCGTGATTCAATTTCGATCCCCTCTTTCTCATGACTTTTGAATCTTCGCCCAAGTATCGCGGAGAGTCACTGTCCTATTGAATATGAGTCTTCCCGGTTTCGAGTCGTCGTCGACGCAGTAGTAGCCAAGCCTCTCAAATTGAAATCTGTCCTGAGGCTTTGCAGTTGAGAGCCCCGGCTCAAGCTTGCAGTTACTCACGATTTCTAATGAGTTCGGGTTTATGAATGATTTCCAATTCTCACCCGCTGGATCTTCAACGCTAAACAGCCTGTCGTACACCCTCGCTTCCCCGTCAACCGCATGTTGGGCAGAGACCCAGTGGATTGTCCCTTTCACTTTTCTCTGGCTTGCCGGTGAACCGCTCTTCGTTTCGGGATCATAAGTGCAATGAACTTCCGTTATGACCCCCGTCGTCGGATCCTTCACGAAATTCGTACATTTAATTATATACGCGTAACGAAGTCTGACCTCCGCTCCGGGTGACAACCTGAAATATTTCTTCGGAGGATTTTCCCGAAAATCATCCTGTTCGATGTATAAGATTTTCGAGAACGGAATCTTGCGTGTCCCCATCGATTGATCTTCAGGATTATTTACCGCTTCCAGCTCCTCCACATGCTTATCCGGATAATTATCGATTACAAGTTTTAGAGGATGAAGGACTGCCATTACTCTCTTAGCTCGTTTATTTAAATCTGCTCTCAGGCAATCCTCAAGAACCGACACGTCGATGATGCTGTCGGCTTTCGAAACTCCGATACGATCGGCAAACATTCGGATCGCCTCGGGAGTATATCCTCGCCTTCTCAAACCTGAAAGCGTCGGCATCCGCGGATCGTTCCAGCCGCTCACATTCCCATCCTGCACAAGCTGCAGCAATTTCCTTTTGCTCATCACTGTGTAAGTGAGATTCAGTCGGGCAAACTCAATTTGTCTCGGGTGATGTATCCCGAGCTGTTCCACAAACCAATTGTAAAGGGGTCGGTGGTCCTCAAATTCAAGCGTGCAGATAGAATGCGTGATCCCTTCAATCGAATCCGATTGTCCGTGGGCCCAATCGTACATCGGGTAAATGCACCACTTGTCTCCGGTCCGGTGATGTGTTGCATGAAGTATCCTGTACATAACAGGATCCCGCATATTTATGTTAGGCGACGACATGTCAATTTTAGCCCGGAGCGTTTTCGAGCCGTCCGGAAATTCTCCTTTTCGCATACGCTCGAAGAGATTCAGGTTCTCTTCAATGCTCCTGTTGCGATATGGACTCTCCTTTCCAGGTTGAGTAAGTGTACCCCTATGTTCACGAATCTGGTCGGCGTCAAGTTCATCGACGTACGCAACGCCCTTCTTGATCAGAGCGACCGCGTAGTCATACAATTTGTCAAAATAGTCCGACGCATAGTATTTTCTGTCGTCCCAGCTGAAACCCAACCACCTTACGTCTTCTTCGATCGAGTCGACATATTCAACTTCCTCTTTTGTCGGGTTGGTGTCGTCGTAGCGCAGATTGCACCGGCCGTCATAATCCTTCGCAGTGCCGAAGTTGAGACAAATCGATTTCGCATGACCTATATGAAGATATCCGTTCGGTTCCGGTGGAAAACGGGTGTGGACCTTCTTGTACTTTCCGCTCTTCAGATCTTCATCGATTATGTCGCGGATGAAATTCCTTCTCTCCGGCGATTCAGTTTTCTGCGATTCCTGATTCTTCTCGTTTTCCATTTTGCTCACTTGATCTTCTCGATTGCCGAATCAATTCTTCTGATGGTCTCGTCCCTTCCCAGTATATACACGATATCAAAGAGGCCCGGTCCTTCGCCCATCCCCGATACCGCTAAGCGAAGCGGATGGATCAGCTCGCCGTTCGGGATCTTCAGCGATTCAGCCACTTTGTGGAGGGCAGATTCGTAGTCTTCCTTTCGTGCGGCGGAAATTCGGGAGAACTCTTTGGAGAGCGCATTCAGATACTTTCCTGATTCGGGTTTCCATCTTTTCCTGACAACTCCCTCGTCATACTCAAGCGGCGGCCTGAAGAAATACGGGCTCTTCTCATAAAAGTCCTTCACAAAAGAAACTCGGTCCCGCATTGCGCTAATGACCCGCAGCAAGTACTCATCTGCGAAATTTCTTGAGTCAATTCCGGATTTCACAAGGAATTCTTTAAGCATTGAAAGCACATCCGCATCCGGTTTCAGGCGAAGGTGTTGGAAATTCAGCCAATTCAGTTTCTCAATATTGAACACCGCTCCGGACTTGTTCACCTTCTCGAGTGTGAATTCCTTCTGTAGTTCTTCAAGTGTGAAGACTTCGCGCTCATCTCCGGGGTTCCAGCCAAGGAGGGCGATAAAATTGACGAGTGCTTCCTTTAAATAGCCTTTTTGCTCATAGTCTTCGACCGCAACATCTCCCTGTCGCTTGCTCAATTTCGACCGGTCCGGATTTAGAAGGAGCGGAAGGTGAGCAAAGATCGGAAGCGTCCAGCCGAAAGCCTGGTACAATAAAACATGTTTGGGTGTGCTCGAAAGCCATTCTTCCCCCCGGATGACGTGTGAAATCTCCATCAGGTGATCGTCCACGACATTGGCAAGATGGTACGTAGGGTAGCCATCCGATTTCAACAAGACCTGATCGTCGATCTGTTCGCTTTTGAATTCCACGTCTCCTCGAATAACATCGGAGAAACGGACCGTGACGTTGTCCGGTACTCTCATCCGGACGACATAGGGTTTTCCCGAAGAGATGTTCTCACGGATTTCGGAATCAGGGAGCCGGAGACATGTCCGGTCATATTTTGGAGTTAGCTTCTTCTTCTGCAGTTCTTTTCGCATCGCCTCCAGCCGTTCCGTGGTGCAGAAGCACCTGTAAGCGGCGCCCTTCTCCAAAAGCTCGTCGACATGTTTACTGTAAATTTTCGTCCGCTCGCTCTGAACGTAAGGCCCGAAGTCTCCTCCGGCGCCCGGGCCTTCATCATAATCCAACCCGGCCCACTTCATTGTCTTGATGAGGTTATCCACGGCGCCTTCGACATACCTGTTCCGGTCGGTATCCTCGATCCTGAGGACGAATCTTCCGCCGTTCTTTGCCGCGAAGAGGAAATTATAAAGCGCGGTCCTGAGTCCGCCGACGTGAAGAAAGCCTGTCGGGCTCGGCGCGAACCTTACCCTGACGATCCCTGAAGTCATCCGCCTGATCCCGCGGACGCTTCCTTTTTGGGCTCGTACTTGATCCTGAGCTGCTGCATCCGGTAGCGGAGCCTCGAGCGTGTCAGCCCGAGAATCTTCGCAGCCTGTATTTGGTTTCCGCCCTTGATGACCGAGACGTCTTCGTAGCCCCTCCTGGTAAGGACTGCGTTGAGTGAGTTGTTCAGAAGTTCATCATCGTCAACGATGAGGACTTTGCTGGCCACTCTTATTTCTCTCTCTGGAATCGAACAGTGACAGTGGTGCCTGCCCCCGGCCGGCTTTCGCACACCAGGCTCGCGTCATTCAACTCGAACAGACGATTGGAGATAGAGAGTCCCATTCCGGTGGCGCCCTCTTTCGTCGTATAGAACGGCTCGACCGCAAGCTTCGCGACATCTTCGTCCATTCCCACTCCTGTGTCGACAATCTTGAGGAGGATTTCATCCTCCACGTCCGATTCCTCGAGTTTCATTTGCAGCTTTCCGCCGTTCGGCATCGACTCGATTGAATTCTGAACGATGTTGAGCAACGCATGGAGAATTTGCGACTTGTCCGCAAGGACGATGTCCTGCATGTCGCTCTTTTCAATCTCGAGAGTGATCTTGGATTTCTGCAGCGAGGTCCGGGACAGTCCCGCAATTTCCGAAATGAGCGGTCCGAGCCTGAGTCTCGACCTCGCGGGAGTTTGCGGCTGTGCGAAATTCATCGTCTCTCTGATCACTTTTTCAATCGCCGAGACACCCGCAAGTGCAGCCTTCGTGAAATTCTTTTCGGGAGATTCCTCACCCAGGTTTTTTTCCAGATATTGCAGGTTCACCGACACGACATTCAACGGATTCCTTATTTCGTGAACCAGACCATTAGAGAGCCTGCCGAGCGCCCGGAGCTTGTCGAGAGATATGAATCTCTCCAGCCATTCCTTTCGGCGGGTTACATTTCTGAGTATGATGAGGTACAGGTTCTCCTCGGTGGGTACGTGCGACCCACTGATGTCAAGAAAGATCCTGCTCTTCCCGCTCTCATACGTGCTTTCAAATTGAACAGGCTCACCGCGGGAGAGCTTCTCGAGAAGAAGCTCGCCGAAAGGCTTCAACTCGTTCAACTTCTTCTGACCTATTGATTTTTCGTTCAACCCGAGGATCTTCTTCGCATGGGCATTAACTTCGACTATGGTAGCGGCGATTTGGCTGACCAGGAGTATGCCATCGTTCGCCGACATGAACAACTGATGATACTTCTGTCGCTCACGATCGAGCTGAACGTTTTTCTCCACGAGCTTCCGGTTTGTCTCCTGAAGCTCCTTCATTTTTGCTTCAAGTCTTCTGAAGAGTACGGTTGAGTAGCCCTTCAGGTATTCTTCTTCCGGAATAATCCTGCCGGAAGGAGGCGCGGCTTTCGTAACCGCCGAATTCTTAATCTGGACAAGCGCTTTCAGAAGTTCATCCGCATCCGCCGTTTTTCTTATTACTTTGGCAGCTCCTACACTCAACGCGAATTGGATGTCGGACTTGTCCGTATATTCGCCGGTGACAATAATGACCGGAATATTTTTGTACTCGTCCTCCTCTTTAAGCGTCCTGCACAGAACGAACCCATCCATCCGGGGCATGAGAGCGTCGGATATGACGGCGTCGAATTTCCCTTTGCGTACCACCTCCAATGCCTCGTAACCGTCGGACGCCGTTTCGACCGTATACCCTTCGCCTTTCAACACTTCGGAAAGGGCCAGGCAGTTATCGGGGTCGTCATCTACTAAAAGGATGTGCATTTTCAGTGAATTTTGAGAATAGTTTAACTAACACGTGTAAAAATTGCAACGAGCCCCCCTCACCCGTACCTCCGTTTTGCAGTACCACTCGCTCCAGATGCGCAACAGCAAGTGCCTGCTAGATTTTCAGATTGCTCTCCAGAAAATCGGTTATAATCCTGTTTAACTGATCGAACTCGATGAGAAAAGCGTCATGACCGTGAATTGATCTGATCTCAGCATATCTCGCACCGGGGATCATAGCGGCAAGCCCGCGCTGCTCTTCCGCCGGATAAAGCACGTCTGATGTAATTCCAATACATAACGTACGGCACTTGATGCCGCGCAGAACATCCCTGAGTTCTCCCCTGTCACGCGCGACGTCGTGCATGTCCATCGCCCTGCTTATGTAAATGTAAGTGTTCGCATCAAATCGCTCGACCAGTTTGACGCCTTGGTAGTGCAGATAGCTTTCGACCTGATAAATATTTTTGACATCGAAGAAATTCGCTCCGTTGTCCTCACTCAATCTTTCCCTTTGAAACCGAAGCGTGAACGACTCCGGACTCCTGTAGCTTATCATCGCGATCATTCTAGCGAGCGCAAGTCCACGAGACGGTTGGCCGAACGCATAGTAGTTCCCGTTTCTGTAAGCGGGATCGTTAAAAATTGCCTGCCGGGCGACTTCGTTCAAGGCAATTCCCCAGGCTGTATGGCTTGCACCTGTGGCTATCGGAGCGACACGTTCGACCATCTCGGGGAATGAAACCGCCCATTCGATTGCCTGCATGCCGCCCATCGAACCTCCGATCACGAGCTGCACCTTCTTTACGCCTAGCCAGTCGAGGAGACGTTTCTGGACGCGGACCATGTCCCTGATTGTGCCGGGAGGAAAAGCGTTCCCGTACTCCTTAAGAGTCTTCGGATCGAGAGTGCTCGAGCCGGTTGTCCCATAGCATCCGCCAATGACGTTGGAGCAGACCACAAAATACTTTGAACTATCGATAGACTTACCGGGACCGATGATGCTGTCCCACCAGCCGGGGACTTTGTCTTCGTCGGAGTTGTAGAAAGCAACGTGTGCATTTCCCGTCAACGCGTGACATATAAGGATGCAATTCGTGCCGCTCGAGTTCAACTCGCCATATGTCTCGAACGCGACGTCGACAGGTCCGAGCTCATCTCCCCTTTCAAAGTGAAAAGGTTCGGCTTCAGTATAAAGCCGAACCTTTTGTGTTTTGACGATCGTTTTGCTTAATGTTTCGATCATGCCTTCACGGTCTGTTTGACTGAATTAAGCGCTTCATCGAAATCATAAATAATATCGTCTATATGTTCAATCCCAACCGAGACACGGACCATGTCGGGTGTAACGCCCGCAGAACGCTGTTCCTCCTCCGACAACTGCTGATGAGTGGTTGAAGCAGGATGGATGGCGAGGGTTTTTGCATCACCGACATTCGCGAGGTGGCTCGTCAGTTTCAGGTTATCAATGAAAGCCTTCCCGGCTTCAAGTCCGCCCTTGATTCCGAAAACGAGAATGGAACCGTAAAGACCTTTCCTGAAATACTTCTGCGCTCTCAGGTGATCCGGATGGTCCTCGAGTCCGGGGTGAATTACCCAGTTGACCAGCGGATGCTTCTTCAAATGCTGAGCCAGTTTCAATGTGTTTTCGTTGTGCCGCTCGACTCTCAGGGATAGCGTCTCCAGTCCCTGGGTGAAGAGGAATGAATTGAACGGGCTGAGCGAAGGTCCGATGTCACGGAGCCCCTCAACTCTTGCCCTTATTATGAAGGCGATGTTGCCGAACGGACTTGAAGGTCCGAACACTTCGAAAAACTTCAAGCCATGATATCCCGGACTCGGCTCGGTGAAGACCGGGAAGTTGCCGTTCCCCCAATCAAATTTTCCGGAATCCACGATTACTCCGCCGATCGATGTGCCATGTCCGCCTATCCACTTGGTCGCGGAATGGACCACTATGTCGGCGCCGAAATCAATCGGACGGCAAATATACCCTCCTGCGCCGAATGTGTTATCTACAATCAACGGAATTCCTTTCGAGTGCGCCAGTTTCGCGAGCGCCTCGAAGTCGGGAATATTAAGCTTCGGATTGCCGATCGTCTCAATGTAGATAGCCTTCGTCTTCTTGTCGATCAACTTCTCGAATGCCGAGACTTCGTCACCTTCCGCAAATTTCACATTTATTCCGAGTCTGGGGAATGTCACCTTGAACTGGTTGTACGTTCCGCCGTATAGGTCGGATGTGGAGACTATGTTTTCGCCTGCCTGTGCGATTGTGGCGATCGTGAGAAATTGAGCCGCCTGTCCGCTGCTCGTCGCAAGCGCAGCGGCACCTCCTTCAAGAGCTGCGATCCGTTGCTCGAACACATCCGTAGTCGGATTCATTATCCTTGTATAAATGTTGCCGAACTGCTGGAGGCCGAATAAGGCGGCTGCATGTTCCGCGTTGTTGAAAACGAATGAAGTAGTTTGATAGATCGGGACCGCACGCGAATTAGTCGCCGGGTCAGGCTTCTGGCCCGCGTGAAGTTGGAGAGTCTCAAAGCGATACTTCCTCTCTTTACCGTTACTGCTCATATCTTTCTCCTCTTTTTTCCTCTATATATGAAAAAACCTCTCCATGCATTTCAGAAAGATAGCAAGAAGAGGTTCTGATTCTGGCTCATCTTTCCCATGCAGAATATCATGGGCAGGAGTTAGCACCGGACTCCCCGCAATTGACGGGGACGGTTGCCAGGGTTTCGTCGGGCCTGATCCCTCCACCCTTCTCGATGAAGTTAAAATGATTTGTAAAGAACTAATTCAATATAATAATCTGGAAAGAAATGTCAAGTATAAATTAAATATTTTTTTCGCGAGACTTCATTTTGTTTTCGCGGAGCAAGGCGGAAAGTCGATTCCGTTTTGCAAGAGGTACGGCAGTTCGCTATCTTCTGTCCGTGAAGATGACAGCCTATCTCTCAGGAGGAATGGAGTATGCAGAAAATTACGGGGCTGATTGGAGATCGGGAATAGAGGAGTGGCTGAAAGAGTCTCTGGCTCACGAGTCGTTCAATCCCGTGAGGGCGAGCGAAGTGTTTCTCTCAACTGAACATCCCGGATTAGATTTCAGACTAAGCAAGCAAGAAGATCTGACGATTCACCGGAAGGTCGCGCGAGAAATCGTAAACCTGGATAGCCGGGAAATAATTCTGCGCAGCAATTACCTGATTTGTTTTTATGATGAAAGCGCGCAGCGCGGGGCAGGGACGAAGGGAGAACTTACGGTCGCGGCTTTATTCGGCAAGCCCGTCTATTTGGTGCTCGGTATGCCGGTTTCGAAAATACCGAGTTGGGTGATCGGGTGTGCCGATGATATTTTTTCCGACTTCGATTCGCTTAAGAAATTTCTGCTGGGTCGATTCCGCAAATAGTTAAACTCATTTTATTATGGCAATTTTGATCCGGTCGATGTAAGTCTGGGTTCCGGAAACCGCTTTCAGCTGGACGAAGTAAGCCCCGCTTGGCAGACTCTCAGAATTAAAAATGAAATTGCGAATGCCGGCCTCAACTTCTTGGTCTGCAATAGTTCTCACTTTCTGACCCAGGATGTTGAAGACTTCCAGCGTAATTCTCGACTTTGAGAAAACGTTTGCCTGGATTGTGGTGCTGGGGTTAAATGGATTTGGAAAGTTCTGGGCAAGTGAAGCTATCACCGGAATGGGCGGCGGAGTCACGACCTGAGTCGGCGTGCCATAGATTTCTCTTGCCACTACTACCGCGCGCTCGAGATCTTGCAGCGTATCCCCCGCTGCCAGGATGAAGACCAGCGCCGTATCTTGATTCGGTGGAATAACAACAGGGCCTGCCGATACGACCATCGACACATCGCTCGGACCCGCTTTCGGATCAAGTATACCTTCCGACATCGCCTGCCACTTATGGAGCTTCGTGAACCCCTGGTAGATTCCGTTGACAGGGTCCGCGTTATCTATTGCCGTGAAATTTGGACTCCCGCCCTGCAGTAAGGCGCAACCGGCAAATGTCCTTTGAGAGCGCGTCGTATCGTACGCGTAACCGAGTTGGTAAGATCTGTCATACGCCGCAATGTTATTCGCGCCATTGGTACCTACATCCCAATCGAGAAAGAGCCCGCCGAAGAAATTGTTGATCGGTGTGGGATTGAGATTGTGAATTGTGTATTTGAGGATGACAAAATTGCTTGTCGAATCCCTTTCAAACGCATAGGTGTGGAGAGTAACATGAATTCCCATCATATTTTTTAATGCGATGCTATCGCTGAAAACAGCAACACCTTCCTGATCCGCCGTTGGACCGGGTGACTGTACCGTCACCAACGCCGACGGTAGAAAATCGTTCGACTCCTCATTACCGGTGGAATCGCGGGCGACGTCCACTACGTTTGAGCTTGACTTCCCTGCCATGAACGCTCCCTCGAAGAGGACATTGTTAACGTCCGGCGAATAAATAAATCCTATGCCTTGTGAATTATCCGGATAATCGTTGAAGCCAATATTTCCTTTCGCCGTTATAGTTGTTAGGACATCGTTTGCCTTCAGCTGGTTGAAAAGAGGCTTCAGCAAGACAGCGAACACTTTGTAGTCACTATAGCTCCCGTCCCGAATCTCAATGAGAAATGTAGCTATGTGTCCGGCGGGTACACCATCCGCGACTTTGAAGCTCATGGGATTGCTGTTCAGACTCTTGCTAGCCAGTGTCTGAAGAGCCCCAATAGTCAAATTACTATTTACGACGGTGACATAGGGATCAGAGGAAGTCAGAGTGAGCTGGAGGTTTGTCGCAGGATTCAACAAGTCGGTGGCGGTCCCGAATACCTGGATAGTCTCGCCGTCAGTAAAATTGCCGTCGTTATTTCCAAACACCGAGTCGCTGCATACGATATTGTCTATCTTCACTGCGGGTGAAGAGACGGTGACGGCACGATACGCGTTTACGCGTCCGTAACCTAACATATGGACATAGCCGGTATTTGTATTTATTGTATCGATATTATCCGAGGTGACTCGAACCTGTTCAAGTATTTGCTCCGGTGTATAATGCGGGAATTTGCTCGCAACAAGGGCTGCTACCCCGGACGCACATGGCGTTGCCATCGATGTTCCACTCAGCTCTGCGTAGGTATTGGTACCCCAGGTCGACCAGATTGACATTCCTGGAGCCGAAACCGAGACATTGTAACTGTAATTTGTAAAATAAGTCTTTGAGTCTTGAGCGTCGGTTGCTGCAACAGAGAGCACATTGTCATAATAGGCAGGTGTCTGGAATTCCTGATTACCATCATTTCCTGCCGCCGCCACGACGAGAGCGCCCTCCGAAGTTGCATAGTTGATCACGTCCTGTTCGAACTGAGAATAACCGACGCCGCCCCAGCTGCAGTTTATTACTCTCGCGCCGTTGTCAGCCGCGTACGCAATCCCCTCAAAGCCATAGAGAATGTACGGTTCACCGGAGCTCGGATCTACCTGGTCGCCCTCTGCAACTTTAACCGCCATTATCTTGCAGTGCGGCGCCACGCCGGCGATACCTATGGAGTTATTCGAAACTGCGGCAGCGATACCCGCAACATGTGTTCCATGGTACGGTGCATCTTCCATGGGATTGTTGTCCGGGGCGCCGCTGCTCCCGCCGAAATCCCACCCAATAGAGTCAGCGACAAAGCCGTCAGCGTCACCGCTCCATCCGCTATTGATGTCCTTCCAATTGTGCCAGATGTTCGCGTACAAATCCGGATGCATCCAGTCCACTCCCGTGTCAACGATCCCTATTGCGACCGATGTGTCGCCCTGCGTAACGTCCCACGCCTGAAATGCCTGTATCAGCGGAAGCGCATACTGATCTGAGAGAAGTGAATCGTTTGGAGTGAATGTGACATCATTGATTTTGTAAATGTAGTGAGGTTCTGCGTACAAAATATCCGGGTTCTTCATTAAGGACTGAGACAGAAATGCCGGAGTAATTGAGCCGGAATAATGGATGATGTAAATATTATTCAAGAGCGCTGAGGACTTGTCCAATTTGATCCTCAGCATTTGGAGCATCGGCTTCATTGAAGCGAGATCGGCTTCCTTCAAGATCCTGCCCGGAAGCTCGGGCACGTTGTAGAGATCCTGCAGCGATTGTTGAACACCAGGCTTGAACTTGACTACCACGACTCCGGGAAGGGCAAGTTTTGCGGGATTTATTGTCGTGGTCCTCTCCTGCGGCGCAGATGCACGGTTGCCGCCATGCGCGTTGGCAAGAGCGCGTGCACACATGCAGGCGCTCGCAATGAGGACCGCAAAGACGACAAACGCGGCGCGGGAAAGAAGTCGAAGTCTCAAATGGTGCTCCTTTTAAATAAATCTAGATTCATTGTCTAGTCAAATCAACAAACAAAAAAGGCTGCAAGGTTTCATCAATCTTGCAGCCTGTGAGATTTATTACTCGAGACTAAATGGAAAAACCAACGCCCACAGTCGCCGAGCTGACTGCGCCAAGGTCATAATCGCCGTTTATTGTTAATGGGCCAAGTCCGAGGCTGAGTCCGGCCAGAACTCTAAAATGGTTCTTGCCTTTCATGTTGAATGATACCGGTATCGGAGTTGCACCTGGATTCGGAGTAAACGAATAAGTAAAATCGACGCTTGAACTTTCGTATTGAAGTCCGCCATAAATGGTGAGGATAGCAAACGTCTTGCTCACTTCAACGTTGGCCGCAAAAGCGGAAGTCTTCAGGAGGTTTCCACCCGTCGAGTCTTTGATTGAGAAATTCTGGATTCCGAGTTGCACTGCGACATCTACCGGCACCAGAGGAATATACTGACTGATGCTGTGTCTTATGGTGAAGCCGAAGAGTTGCAAAGAACCGTAGCTCGACAATTTGATCTTCGGAAGGAATCGTACCATGACGTCAGTTCCGAAGAGTGTCCCCAGTCCGAGTTGGGGAATCGGAAGAGGAGCGATGCTCGTGCTGACCAATCCGCCTATCGTTGGCTGAGTTGTCGTTGGAAGTAGTGCCTCATGTGGAGTGTAAGTGACAGACCCGGGAGTCTTGTCCCCAAAGATTGTCGGTCCCTGGGCGGTCACCGTGGCAGGATGAGCGGTAGTTACACCGCCGATCGTTATGTACTCGGTGTCCTCATAGCTGAGGGAGAAAGACTTGTCGGCACTCCCGACAAAAGCTGCGCCGACCTGTACGCCTATATAAAGGTGAAGTCCCAAGGGGAGCAAGCCGGTCATGGTCGCTCCATGGAAGAGACCGGAATTCATATCAACGCCAAACGAATTAACAAACGGGGCAACGTACGCTTGGGCGTACGGGGATGCCACTTTGCCCAGGCTGGAACCGAGATCCTGCGCGTTCGCAAAGCCAGCAAGCACGAAGACCACCATAACTGCGGAAATGGTTTTACGCATATTTCCTCCTTGATTTTATGAAGAACTTAGAGCCTGATGAAAATAACAAAAGTGCCCGTAATCAACAATTCAAATTTTGCGACTTCTTGAGACGGCTTCGTCCAGCCTTTTTGTCACATCATCTATTTCTCCGATGCCATCCACTTCGATAAGCATTTTCTTCTTTGAATAGAATTCTCTGACCGGTTTTGTCTGTTTTTGATAGACTTCGAATCGGCGCTCAATAGTCTCGCGTTTGTCGTCGTCACGCTGATAGAGCTCGCCGCCGCATTTCGGGCACTTCGGACCGGCAAGATGGTCCGCCTGCAGGTTAAATATCGATCCGCAGTTCCGGCAGACGCGCCTCGAAGTGAGCCTTTCCATCAACACATCCTTGTCGACTTCCATGATCACAACACTGTCGACTCGTATCCCCGATCTTGAGAAGACCTTGTCGAGCGCTTCAGCCTGGGGCAAGGTCCTTGGGAATCCGTCGAGCACGAATCCCTTCAGCGCATCTTTTTCTTTTAGCCTGTCCTCAATGATACCTATTACGACATCATCCGGGACGAGTTCCCCGCGATCCATGAATGATTTCGCTTTCTTCCCGAGTTCCGATCCCCGCGCGATGGCTTCTCTTAAAATGTCGCCGGTCGCGATATGGACAATATTATTTTTCCTCGACAGAATTTTCGCCTGCGTTCCCTTTCCGACGCCCGGCGGCCCGAACAGAATGATTATCATACATTCACCTTTGCGTATTTTTTCTTTCGATTGTTTTTTGCTGCAAGTTGACCGCAAGCGCCATCGATGTCTTCTCCTGCGTTCGATCTGACGAACACAGTTATCCCCGCTGACCTGAGGATGTCCGCAAATTCCTCAATTCGATCACTTGGTTTCAACCCGAGCGCTTCTGGATTTATCTGCAAACCGACTTTGCTCAAATGATCGAGCGGATGGTATCGAAGAAGATTTATCTTTAGCGGAATCGTGCGTGACAATTTTATGAGTCCAGCCGCATCCGATTTTTTGTCGTTCAACCCGTCAAAGAGAATGTACTCGAAAGTGACCCTGTCCCGCCTGCGTCGGGCGAATTCCGACACCGCAGGAATAAGCTTGTCCAACCCGTGCTTCCGGTTTATGGGCATTAACATGTCTCTAATTCCGTCGTCGAGACTGTGAAGTGAGACAGCCAACCTGAATTTTATTTTCTCATCCGCGGCGGCGGGCAGTTTGTCCACAATGCCGGCAGTTGATACGGTTATCGCTTTTGCTCTTATGTTGACCGACCTGTCATCGGTCAATATTCTTATCGCTCCGAGCACCGACTCCAGATTCAGAAGCGGTTCACCCATGCCCATGAAAACTACATTCGTAATCCGCTTCTTTGCGCGGCGTTGGGCAATGTAAACTTGCGACAGTATCTCACCGGCTGTTAGATTGCGCGAATATTTCATTGCACCGGTTGCACAAAACAGACAATCAAGAGGGCAACCGACCTGCGTGGAGACACAAACGGTCTCGCGAACCAGTCCTCCCTCTTCGGGGGATTTTTCTTTCGGGATCAGGACAGTCTCTATGTTGTTTCCATCTGAGAGTTGGATTAGGAACTTTATGGTTCCATCGGTCGGCGATTCCTCCGTGCGAACAACCTCCGGATGCCTAATCTCCGCGATGCTTTCAAGTTTCATCCTAAGCGATTTAGTGAAATCAGTAATCGTGCTGAAGTCATTAACGCCGCGTTGATATATCCACCCGAATATCTGCGCACCCCTGTAAGAAGGTTCTTCGATCGACGAGAAATATCTTTTCAGCTCGTCGACAGTCATGCCGAAGAGATTGACTTTAGATGACAATGAGGAAATTATTTCGTGGCTCGGGGTCATAAGTCGATTTGTCGTCCGGCCTTTTCCTCTGTGGCCCGCTGGTACAAGAATTTCGCAAGGGAAACGTCCCATGGTGCGATTCCCTGGGATTTGAAGATAGTAATTTCTTTTTCGCTGCTCCGCTTCGCATGTCCGTTGAAGAGATCCTGGAATTCTAGGATGTTGTTCCAATGAAGCTTGCCCTTCTCGGTGAGAGGAATAAAATCCCCGCACTCGAGTTTTCCCTGCTCGCGGCTGTCGATCACAATTACGCCCGCCCGCTCGACAGTCTTCTCGTCGAGTTCTCTCTTGATCAGCGTGTTTGCACCGATAGCATTGACATGACAGCCGACTCTCAAATAATCTCCGTTCAGGACCGGCGTAGCAGCGGAGGTGGCAGTTACGATCACATCAGCCTCAGCGACCTCGGTAACATCCTTTACCGCCTTCAGTGAAAGTCGGACCTCTTTCTGCATTTTTTCGCAGAATTCTTCGGCGTGGTCATGGTTTCTGCTGAACACCTTCGCTGCCTTGAACTCCCTGACTCGGGCAAGAGCCATCAGCTGAGTCTCGGCCTGATAACCCGATCCAATCAATCCAAGATATTCCACATTTTTCTTTGAAAGGACCCGCGTGGCCACACCGCTTGCGGCCCCGGTTCTTAGTTGACCCAGCTTGTCAGCCTCGATCACCGCGAGGAGTTTGCCCGAACTATTATCGAACAGGTAGACAAGGAATTTCGACTGGCCCCGAAAGCTTGTGTATGCCTTGTAACCGAAAACACCCTCCTTCTCAAGAGATGCCGGCATAAAATGAAGAAATCCGTTTTGCATGCGGAGTCTATTCCTGGGAGTGAATACCACCTCTCCAGCCGCCATCGATCTCCCGACGCTTTCAACTGCCGATAGCGCGTCATCAATTCCGACCAGCCGCGATACATCGTGCTCAGTTAGATGAAGCGGCATCAAATCACTCCGGAGTGAGCGCGCTCGCGCATTATCCCGGCAGCGATGAGTTTGCCGTGCTCTCTCCCGTTCTCTATGAATATTTTGTTGCAATCAAATCCAGCAACGATGGACCCCGCGACATAGATCCCACCGACATTTGTTTCAAGGGTGGACGGATCGTGGTGTGGAACACCCGTATTTGAATCAACCATTACGCCGAGTTGACCGAGAAATTCTACATTAGGATGGTACCCGGTTAGCAAATACACGAAATCGCTTTCCACCTCGAACTTCTCCCCACCCATCTCCGTGATAATCCTGTCCGATCTTATCGCGATGATTTTCGAATTGAAGTGCGTCCGGATCTCCCCTTTGCGGACCCGGTTCTCAATGTCCGGCAGGATCCAATACTTGACGCTCTTCCCGAACCAGTCCTGCCTGTGAATCAATATCACGTTGACCCCGTGTCTATAGAGGTCAAGCGCAGCTTCTACGGCGCTGTTCTTTCCGCCGACGATTACGACTCGCTGTCCATAGTGCCGACCCGGTTCGCCATAGTAATGCGAAACATTGGGGAGCTCTTCACCGGGCACCTTGAGCAAATTCGGATTGTCGTAGAATCCGGTTGCCACAACGACATTATCGGCGGATACAAAATCCGAGAGTGATGCGGAGTCTCGCATCATCTCCACGACGAATCGGCCTTCACGATTTCCGCGCGGTTCGACTGAGAGCGCCCGTGTATTGCCATTGAACTCAATTGAATGCGCCCTTGTGACTCTTGTGTAGTAGCTGACCGCCTCCGCCCGCGTCGGATGCGTAGCCGTCGAGATGAATGGTACGCCCGCGATTTCCAATAACTCAGCGGTTGAGAAGAATATCATTTCTGTCGGGAAATTTTGAATCGAATTTACAATCGCTCCCTTGTCAATTAGCAATACCGAGAGGCCCGTCTTTCCCGCCTCGACTGCGGCGGAGATCCCCGCCGGACCCGCACCGATGATTATTAAGTCGTACTTCTTCAATGAATCTTATCCATTTCTAAATTCGTGTGAGCAAGTTGTGATTCATACTCAGGGAACAACAAAATAGAGCAACTAATTCAACTTGGGTCATGTTCAGAACAACCTGGCAGGAGGAATTCAGATCAAAGACCGTTCCTTCACGCTCAGCCGCCACGGCGATAAAGGCTGCATTCGGAGAGGAGAGCTGAAGGTGGGATTTGAACCCACGACCTGCGGTTTACGAAACCGCTGCTCTACCGCTGAGCTACTTCAGCATAAATAACATTCTTACTTGAAGCTATGGACTAATATAATTTGCAGCGGCCGAAGTTTCAATTTTCAAATGTTTGAAGGGATTCGGCGCTCCATCCGCCTCTTTGCACCATTGGAATGAATTCAAGGCTACGGTAAATTGATGCATGAGGGAAAAGAAAATTCATCTTATAACGCTCGGCTGTCCGAAGAATCAAGTCGACAGCGAGGTCCTCGCTGCACAGCTGAAGGCGAACGGATTCGGGTTCGCAGCGAGTGCTAAGGACGCAGACATCGCCGTCATAAATACGTGCGGGTTCATCGATGCGGCAAAGCAGGAATCGATAGAGACGATTTTAAAGGTCACTCAGCAGAAGAATTCGGGCAGACTTAAGAAGGTAGTTGTTACCGGGTGCCTCGTTGAGCGCTATAAGAAAGAACTTCGGGAAGGAATGAATGAAGTCGACGCGTTTTACGGTACGAGAGAACTCGCAGACATTTTGGAGGAGCTCGGAGCTGAGTACAAATATGAAATGCTTGGCGACCGTGTGCTATCCACTCCTTCTCATTATGCGTATCTAAAGATTTCGGAAGGATGCGACAATCCGTGTTCGTTCTGTGCAATCCCCTCTATGCGCGGAGTGCACGTGTCGAAACCTGTGGAGCAGGTAATCCATGAGGCCGAGCTTCTCGCGGAAAAAGGTGTGAAAGAACTGATAGTTGTCGGGCAGGACACAACCTGCTACGGCCTGGATATCTATGGGAACCGCGAGTTGGCGGGACTTCTATCTAAACTTGATGCGGTTCCGGGGATCGAGTGGATAAGACTTATGTACGCTTACCCCTCGAAGTTTCCCGAAGAAGTACTCGATGTCATGAGTGCGAGCAAGAAGATCTGCAAGTACATCGACATTCCTATTCAGCATATTTGCGATCCGGTCCTGAAGTCCATGCGCCGGGGAATTACCAGGCGAAGACTTGAAGAATTACTGACCAGGATCCGGGAAAAAGTACCGGGGATCGCAATCCGGACCACCCTGATTGTCGGTTACCCTGCTGAAGGAGAGAAAGAATTTGAAGAGTTGTACAAGTTTGTGAACGAATTCAAGTTCGATAGGCTGGGTGCTTTCACCTATTCGGTCGAAGACGGGACGACTGCAGCGATACTCGGAGATCCGGTGCCTCAGGAAGAGAAGGAGAGGCGGCACGCGGCGATTATGGAAGCACAAAGGTCGATCATATGGAATCTGAACAAGGAGAAAATGGGAAAAAAGCTGAGAGTCCTGGTCGACAGGGAGAATAATGGTGAATTCATAGCACGTACGGAATTTGATGCCCCTGAGATCGATTCCGAAGTGGTGGTCGCACCCGGAGGAAACGCGAAGGTGGGAAGTTTCGTTGAAATGATTATAGACGACGCATACGAACACGATTTGTACGGCACCGCCGTCTAAGGAGGTGGATGATGTCCGTTAAGTGGTTAATCGCGCTTGTTCTTCTATCGACTGGGGTTTCAGCGCAAGTCGAGATGCAGTCCAACCAATCATACTCTCTTCCGCACTTCTATTTTGATGCGCTCAATTTCAGATCCGCTACAAGCGAGAGCAGGCTCGATTTCTATTTTCAGATCCCTTATAACGAGCTGCAATTCGTAAAGGAAGGAAATGAATTTTATTCCGCGTACGAGATTTTTCTTCAATTAACGGACAGCGACGGGAATCCGGTATTGTCGGAAAGCTGGAATGAGAAGGCTGTCGCTAAGAAGTTTGACGAAACCGTCGATCCGAATATATTCTCGTCCTCACAAAGACATTTTACCGTCAAACCTGGCTCGTACACCCTGCAGGTCGCAGTCACCGATTCGGAAACCAAGAAATCATATATGGCGCAACGTGCTTTTGTGGCACGAGATTTCTCAAGTGAACCGGAGTCGATGTCAGACATAATGCTGTTGAAGGGCTCATCGCAATCTGAGGGGAAACACGTCATCGTCCCGAATGTCGATGAGAACGTAATATCTCAGAAGAAATCGTTCCCAGTTTTCTATGAGATCTACTTTCAAAAGCCATCAGATTCGGTTCTCGCGGTCACGGAGATTTTCGGTCCGAAGAACTCTGTGGCCTACTCGAGCGGCGAATGGATGAAGGGTGCTGTCGGTGCCAATCAGGAATTTGCATCCATACCGAAGGACTCGCTCGCGATGGGCGCGTACAGGTTAAGCATCAGTCTCAAAAGATCTTCGAGTGAAGATGCCGAAGTGCTGGCGGCCGCAACGCGCTTCTTTACGATCCATTTCCCTGAGCTCCCCCTGACAATAACGGATCTCGACAAGGCGGCTGACGAAATGCTTTACGTCGCGAGAAGCAGGACGATCGACAGCATAAAATCTCCGCCTGACATTTTCGTTAAGGAAAAGAGATTCATCGAATTCTGGCAGAGATTCAATCCGAACCCCTCTTCGCATCAGAATCCTCCGATGGAAGTCTACTATGAACGAGTCGCATATGCCAACGCTCACTTCAGCCGCTACTTCCCTGGGTGGAAATCCGATATGGGCATGATATACATAATGTTCGGGCCGCCAAATAGTGTCGACAGGCATCCCTTCGAGATCGACAGCAAACCCTACGAGGTCTGGTACTACTACCAGAGGAATCGGACGTTTGAATTCCTGGACGACACGGGCTTCGGCGATTATCGTCTTCTTAACCCGCAGTGGGACAGCGAATCTCCACCCTACGGCCCCGACTTTTCCCCAAGGTGACCGGCGTCGATAAGCTGAAGGTAATCTTCATCTGGCATCATCACCAGCCTTATTACAAGACTGACGGCACGTACCTCATGCCGTGGGTTAGAATGCACGGCATCAAAGACTACTGGGACATGGTGAGAATCCTCGACGATTACCCGACAATCAGGCAGACGTTTAATTTTGCGCCGTCCCTCCTCGAACAAATCGAAGACTACCTGACGACGGGGGCAAAAGACTTAGCACTTCTCCTTTCGCAGAAGGACCCGGAGTCTTTTACTGATGAAGATAGAATAGAGGCGTTGAAGACTTTCTTCTTCGCGAACGAATCCCGCATGGTCCGCCGATACCAGAGATACGAGGAGCTCCTGGAGAAGCGAGGGCCGGTGAAGAATGAGCGGGATCTTTATTCATCGGCAAAGAGATTCACATCGCAGGATTTCCGCGATCTCCAGGTATGGTGGAACCTGGCATGGGTCGGCGAATACTCCCGATTTGACCCGCCGTTCAAGCAATATCTCGACAAGGGAAGGAATTTTTCGGAATCGGAAAAGAAGGATCTCCTCGACGCCCAGATGACAATTCTAAGAAGGATTGTCTCCCATCATCGGAAGGCGGCTCGTGACGGACAAATTGAAATTGCCATTTCACCGTTTTATCATCCAATATTACCTCTGCTCTGTGATACCGAAATAGCGAAAAGAGCGGACCCGGGAATCAATCTTCCGATTACACATTACAGGCACCCGGAAGACGCGAAGTACCAGATCGAATCAGCGTTGCGTTACGCAAAGAAGGTGTTCGGAAAAAATCCTGCGGGGATGTGGCCGAGCGAAGGTTCAGTGAGCGATGACGCCCTTGCCCTATTCGCAAAATCAGGGGTAGGCTGGGTCGCAACCGACGAAGGTATCCTCCGGAAGACTCTCGCAAATCAGGGACGCGCCTCCGCAGGCGAATTCGCGGAGAAGTACTTTGCTTACAGGTATCAGTCCGGAAAATCGGCAACAAATATTTTCTTCAGGGATCATACACTTTCAGATCTCATCGGCTTCGCTTATTCCCGATGGAGCCCTGACGATGCAGCGAGAGATTTCATTTCGCGCTTATTGAAGATCAGAGAAATGATATTGAATAAGGGTGGACCGGCATTACTGAAGTACGCGTCGGCGAATATCGTGCTTGATGGAGAAAATGCCTGGGAGTTTTATCAAAGTGACGGCAAAGACTTCTTGCGAACGCTCTACCATCTTTTCGAGCATGAGGACCGTCTTGAAACTGCTTTGCCTTCGAAAATGAAAGTGAAACCGGGAAACGTATTGAAGCACATCGAGCCCGGATCCTGGATAAACGGAAATTTCAACATCTGGATCGGACATCCGGAAGACAACAAAGCATGGGACCTGCTCCACGACGCGCGCGAGTCGTTCAGTAAGGCAGGAAAAAGGATATCGAAAAAAAAGAGAGAGCTGGCCTACAAGGAAATTATGATCGCCGAGGGTTCAGACTGGTGCTGGTGGTACGGTGATGAGCATAAGTCTGTG
Source organism: Candidatus Kryptoniota bacterium (assembly GCA_036567965.1). Lineage (NCBI taxonomy): Bacteria > Pseudomonadati > Candidatus Kryptoniota > Candidatus Kryptoniota bacterium. The sequence goes on along the minus strand of DATCTN010000012.1, from coordinate 44,669 downwards.
GAGTCTGTGAAGTTCGACGAACTCTTCAGGTACCATCTGAAACGAATGTATCTCCTGATCGGTGAGGAGCCTCCTAAAGTCCTGAACGATCCGATCAAACGCAAGCTCCCAGGTTTGGTCCAAACCGAGCCCAGCGGAATTATTACTCCCGATATCAATCGCCCCGATCGTCTCCAAGATTGGAAACAGGCCGGATCGATCGGTCACGAGGATGACAGCGGATCCATGCAGCGTTCAGGGTTGACGATTCGGCGATTGATGTTCGGGAACGATCAACAAAGTATTTATCTCAGGATTGAACCTTCAAGAGAATTGGCTTCCGAAAAAATTATTGTAGATTTCTATTCACCGTGGAGATTGAAATTTGAGGTGGGCAGGGACCCTGTTTTCAGATGCGAAGCCTACGAGCCGGGGAAACGCATTACTCTGAGCTGTAATATGAACAAGAACATCGCAATCGCACTCAACTGCGGCGAGATGAGTTCTGCTGAGGCATCGTTCTCTTTAGTGGTACTTGAGGGGAAGGATCAGATCGACAGCTTGCCACAGCAAGGAGTCGCTAAGTTCAAATTATTTCAGTAGCTCTTGATATTTACTCCGCCCATTCCGGATTCAATCATGATATGAAGGTAGGGACCGGTTGTCATCTTTGATCGATAGACACCGCCGCCCTCCGAATAGAATCCCGCCACATCGACGCCCGTCAGAAAACTCTCAGGAGTCGTGATGGTAGTATTGATATCCGATGGGATTGAAATATCTACCGATCCGAGACCCGTCTTTATTCTTACATCGCAGTCAGTCGTGAACTTTCCGCCGAAATCGACCTTGATCGAACCGATCCCGCCCTCGAGGTCGATCGACTTTGCGCGTGCGTTGGCGAAGTCATTGACGGAGATGCTCGAGATACCCGCTTTTATCGTGACCTTCTCGCATTGAATTTGGTTCGGGGTGGAGAAGTTAAGAGAGAAACTGCACACTCCGGTGGAAAACGCCGCGTCGGTGACTTTCATTCCACCGAGGTCGACATTGGCGTCGCACACCCCAAAATTTGCAGTCATCGACATCGGGACAGATTGTGACAGCTCAAGATTCACTGAGTCTTTCGTATTGTGGAAACGCCAGAAGGAATAATCGTCATCCCCTTTGTTGTTCGACAAACGGAAAGTTCCCTCATCACCGTCCACATCGTAGCTCAAGCGCGGCACTTTCTCCTCCTCTGAGTACGAATAGAAAATCTTGAATGCTTTTGACGGATCATTGCTCTTTCTCAGTCCGAGGTCTACCGCTCCGAGCTTTAAAATCACGGTAATGTGTTTGGCACCGCGCAGGTCCTCATCCGTTTTGAGATTTCTTTGAGCTAGTGCGGTTGATGCCACCAGTAGTACTGCTATTAGAGTCTTCACCTTAATTGTCAATACGGTTCGGAGCTCATTTTGTTTCAGTAATGCCTTATCCTGTCTTTCAGAAATTTGTACATCATTTCACGCGCGCGAAAGAGTTGGACCTTGATTGTGTTTACGGGAAGCCCGGTCTTCTTGGCGATTTCCTCATAACTAAGCTCATCTTGATGCCTTAGGACGATCACTTCACGGTATTTCTTCGGCAATGATTCGATGGCTTGTCTAATAAGCTTCGACTTCTGTTCGCGTAGCATGTTAAGATCAGGTTCGTAGGTGGAGTCCGGAATCTCATACTCCATTTCGCCATCATCGGTTCTGATTTGTTCGTCTATGGAGTACACCCTGAGCCGCTTCTTCCTGATGTAATCGATGCAGTGGTTATTCGTGATCTTGAATAGCCACGAGGCAAACTGGTGTTCGTAGTCAAAATCCCCCAGGTGCTGGAACGCCTTTATGAATACTTCCTGAGTAAGATCTTCGATCTGACTTCTGTCCTTGACAAGCTTATATACTATCTGAGCGACGGGATTCCTGTATCTTCTGATCAGCGCCTTGAAAGCTTTCTCGTCGCCGGCAATTGCCTCTCGTACGAGAACGGCGTCCTCTTCAGCTCGTTTGTGGCGCTCTTCTTCTTTCATTCGCTCTTACTTGTAATACTCAACACCAAGATGCGTAATCAATTCCTCTCCCATCAGATATCGCAGAAAATTCTTCAGCTTGGTGAGCTGTATGAAAAGGTCGTGTTCGGGATAGAGCTCGGGTGCACACATCGGACTCTTGAAATAAAACGAGAGCCACTCCTGTATCCCGGAAAGTCCTGCGCGCTTCGCAAGATCGAGGAAGAGAATCAGATCGAGTAGAACGGGAGCTGCGAGAATCGAATCACGGCAAAGGAAATTCACTTTGATCTGCATTGGGTATCCAAGCCAGCCAAAGATATCTATGTTATCCCAGCTTTCCTTGTCGTCTCCGCGAGGCGGGTAATAGTTGATCCTGACTTTGTGATAATAGTTCGAATAGAGCTGCGGGTATAGCTGCGGCTGAAGGATATGCTCCAAAACGGACAGCTTGCTTTTTTCTTTTGTCTTGAATGAACCGGGCTCGTCGAGGACCTCACCGTCCTGGTTGCCGAGAATGTTCGCGGAGAACCAGCCGTTCAGTCCGAGCATCCTTGCCTTGAGCATCGGCGCTATTACGGTCTTGAGGAGAGTCTGGCCGGTTTTGAAATCCTTTCCTGCTATCGGCACTCCGCTTTTTTTTGACAGCTCAATCATTGCAGGAACATCCACCGTAAGATTTGGAGCACCATTCGCAAACGGGATCCCTTCCGACAAGGCGGCATAAGCATAGAGCATGCTCGGTGGTATAGAGGGGTCGTTGTCAGCAAGGGCTCGCTCGAAACTTTTCAAAGTCTGATGCGCCCTCCCTTGCTCGATGTAGGTCTCGGTGCTCCCACACCACACCATTACTCCTCTTTGAGAGTTGTGCTTTTTCATCGTGGCTCTGATATCCTCGCGAAGCAACCGGACCTGTTCCTTTTTCGAGCGAGTATTCTTGATCACCTTCGGACGCAATCGCTTCACGTAGTCCTGCTCGAAAACCCCGGGCATGATCTCAACACTTTGCAAAAATGGCTTGACTATCGAAAGGTCCGCTTGGTTGAGCACACCCGCTTTCTTTGCTGCTTCGTAGGCGCTACCGCCGAATATGTCCCAACCGGCAAACACCAGGTCGCTTACTTCCGCGAGAGGAACAAATTCTTTTAACCTGGGACTGCGGTTCTCGGTCCTTTTTCCGAGCCGGGCCGTACCTAGCTGAGTAAGGGAGCCGACCGGTTGTCTGAGACCTTTTCTCACGAGATCTACTCCAGCCATTAGTGTTGTCGAAACGGCCCCGATTCCCGGTAGGAATACAGTCAGAGGTCCTTCGGGCCTGATAATTTTTTTCCGGCGACTAAGACTGAGCTTTTTCATTTTTGAATTGCCTGTAGACATAGAACAACCTTTGAACTGCAGTGATATTTGTTAGTAATGCCAGGAGGACAATGGAGACCGCAAGCAAGAATGGAGGATGCTGAAAACCCTTTCCCAGTGCGTTGTCGATTAATGGTCGGAAAATGCGCTCAAAGAAATCGTCAAACACATTCAGGACGAGTCCTGCGCCGAGTATGACAACTCTTTCCTGCCTTCGCGCGAGCCCGACATTTGCCTTGAAGCCAAGGGTTTCAGCGCGAGCTCTGATATAACTCACCATTATCGATCCGCCGATCGCGAAAAACGCGGCAATCGAGGTGAGATAGAAATGATGTCCGACCAAATAAAATCCTAGTCCAAAGAATACCGTGACTTCAGAGTACCTGTCGATCGTGGAGTCGTAAACCGCTCCGTATCTTGTCACCCTTCCGGTTTTTCTGGCCACCGCGCCATCGATCGTGTCGAAGAGTCCGCTTATCAAAACCAGTATTCCGCCGATTTCCAGCTCGCCCACCGCAATCTCGCGGGCGGCATAAATGCTCATCAGAAATCCCAAAGTTGTCAGCCAATTCGGGTTCGCGTTCCGTGCCCCCAGCCACCTCGCCAGCGGTTCGAGTATCGCCTTGAATTTTGTTTCGAGCCATTCGGGAATCAGACTGATCAATTATCCGCCCCCTCGATCATAACCACGAATTCTCCCCGCACTTCCGACGGTCTGATAAGTTCGCGCATCTCCGAAATTTTTCCCCTGTAAAAAGACTCATGAATTTTCGTGACCTCGCGGGCGATAACGCATCTCCTGTCTCCAAAGTGCTCGAGGAGTTCTCCGAGAGTTTTCACGATTCGATGAGGGGACTCGTAGAAGACCACGGTCCTGGCTTCTTTTGAAAGCAGGGCCAGCTTCTTTTGTCTCCCCTTCTTGAGAGGAAGAAAGCCTTCGAAAACAAACCGGTCAGTTCTCAGTCCGCTCGACGAGAGTGCCGCGATAAAGGCCGCGGGACCGGGCAAAGGTGTTACCTTGATTCCAGCTGCGACGGCGTCGCGTACGAGAACATATCCAGGATCCGAGATACCCGGAGTACCGGCATCTGTGATTAATGCCGCGGATTCTCCGCCCAATATCCTTCCGACTATTTCCGAAGATCGGCCGGCACCGCTTCGCGAATGGAAGCTCAACATAGGCTTTGAGATTCCATAGTGCTTCAAGAGTACCGAGCTCGTTCGTGTATCCTCGGCGGCGATGAAGTTGACGGACTTGAGCGCCTCCAGCGCCCGTAAAGTGATGTCTGATAAATTTCCGATGGGTGTGGCAACAATCAGAAGCTTGCCGGGGTTATTTCGAGTTTCGTGAGATGGTCCGGCCAGATCGGACCTGGGTTCTGACACTACGCTCCCCAGTCTCTCAAGTACCTGAAATCCACGTTGATAGTCCTGTGGCCGACCTTCGCGATGATCGGCGGCCTCCGCTTGAATTGACTCCGAACAATCATACGATGAAGACTCTTCACCATCTCTGCCGGGTGACCAAGTGAAGTGACTTCTTCCACACTCATCTTTTGATCGACAAGCAGATAGAGAACCTCGTCAATCTGCCGGTATGAATACCCGAGTTCAGCCTCATCGGTCTGTCCTACCCAGAGATCAGCAGTCGGCTTCTTCTTTACGATTGAGTCGGGAACCCCGACAAACCCGGCCAACTGCCAGACCTGAGTCTTGTAAAGGTCACCGATCGGGTTTATGGCATGTGCCATGTCGCCGAACAGCGTTCCGTAGCCAAGGAGCAGCTCCGTCTTGTTGCTAGTCCCGAGTACGAGGGATTTGTCACGCGCTGAAATATCATAAAGAGCAATCATTCGTATCCGCGAGAATATATTTCCCTTGCGGACATTTCCCAGCCCGGGCTCCCTGGCGATTATTTTGTCAGCGGCCTCGCTTATATCGAATGTTTCAGTCTTTAATCCAAATTTGCTCGCGAGCAGATTCGCATCGGATGCACTTTCCTTGGAAGATGTCCTGTACGGCAGTATCACACAGAGCACGTTTGCCTTTCCGATCGCTTCTGCAGCGAGCACAGCCGATAGAGCTGAATCTACGCCGCCGGAAAGACCAACCACAACTCTCTTAAATCCGGCCTTTTCGACCTCCTCGCGAATGAATCGCACCAGCAGATCCTTCACGAGTGCCGAATTGATCTTCAGATCCTTTACCTGGGTTTCCATGCAATCAAAAATTAAGAAACGGCAGCCCGTTAATCAACGAGGACACGAATCGTGACCCGACTGACGACTTCAAGCCGCACGCGAGCATTGCGTCACTTTTCGAAGTCACGCGGCCGCGGCCGGTTCAACCCTCTTACGCCTCTTTGCGATGACGCCGGGCAAAGTCGACACCAGGAGAAGTATGACCAACCCGTTCGATGCCAGCGTGAGACCTCGACCGAGTGAATACATCCTCGGCTCAAATTTCAGTTCTATTTCATGATTTCCTTTAGGAACCAACAATGCACGGAGGAAGTAGTCTGCCTTATAAATTTGCGCTGGATGGCCATCTATATAAGCTTTCCAACCGGCCGGATAGTAGACATCGCTAAGGAGGAGAAGATTGTTACCAGATGTTGTTGCTTCCATCTTCATCGACTGGAGTTCGTAATCCGTAAACGTGACCCGGCAACCCGTGTCCGTTGGATCGACTTTCAAGCCGGGATCCTTCTCGAACATGACTGTCTTGCCTGGATCGAACGCACCCGTGCGAATAGAATTTAGAATAACCAAACCGGATTCGACTCGATAATTATCCACAAAGAACGCTCGCGGCAGCGTGTTGTCGTTCTCCTCTACGATTCTCGACCCCTTGAAAACAATTTTCCCGAGCGACGGGTCGGGTTTATCCATTATGACATACTTGATTCCAAGGAGTCGCATCAAATTAGGATTTGTCAGGCCGACTACATCGATCATATCCTGGTACACTCTCAATTTCGCGCCGGAATAACCGTTCGCGCCCTGCACAAGATAGGTCGCAAGCTCCAACGATGTGGCGGGCTGACCCCTGTCCAGAAGAAGCGTTCGGCAAAGGCTGCTGTCGCTCTTCACAAACTGGATATAATCGGGCGTAACGAATTGCTCCTGTTGAGTCTTGCGATCGTAAAGCTGCATCGGCAGGTAATCCACCCGCCACAAATCAATTATAAGAAGCAGCGACAGGATACCACCACCGATCAGGGCAGTGATCTTTCTGTTAATGAAAAAGTAAATCGTGCCGCAGGTAATAAGACATATTATCAGCGACGCATATAAATCGCCCGACATGTTGTTAAACAAGAGCGTGAAGAGCGCATCCTGGACCTGTTTACCCTGCGATTGAATGACCCCTCTGTAGTAATCCTGGAGGGCGCCCTGAAGGAGGAGAGCCAGCAAGATCAAGACGCCGAAAACAATTGTCGATGTCATCATACGTTTCGCCAAAGCAGAATCAGAGTTCTCGCGAGCTTTGGCCACTGCATCGACACCGAATGCTGCCAGCACCGGTACGAATATCTGTACCAGGACAAGAATCATGTTCGGTGATCTGAACTTGTTAAAGTACGGGAAGTAGTTGAACATCAGGTCGTACAGTACCGGAAACTCACGACCGAACGAAATGAGGAGCGAGATAAAGATGATGACCAGGCTGGCGATTACCAGTGGATTCTTCCTGTTCCTCCAGAATCCGATCACGGCAAACAGCAGGACGATCACGCCCATGTACGGCGACGCAACCATGAATGGTTCGGGACCAAAATAAGTATTGGGATGAACCTCCTGGTTGTTCGACAGCGGGCCGTTGTACGTGATGTCGCCGAAACCGTAAAACGACGGCACGAAGAAAATCGCCATCTCTTCGGGGGCGAAGGACCAGTTCGTCGCGTACTGATAGTCGAGCCCGCCGCCCGTTTGAGTTTTGTCTTCGGCCGTCTGAACAATCGGAGACGAGCCGCGTATCGAGTACTTACTGTACTCATAGGTAGAAAAATAGAGATCGGATGACATGAGAAGGGCAATGACGCTGGCAATAACCAACACGCCCGCAGATCGAAGCGTACCAACGACCTTTTCCTTCTTGACAAGATTCCTGACAAACATGTAAATCAAATAGATTCCGATTGCAAAGTAAGAATAGAAGATCATTTGTATATGGGTGGACTGAAATTCAAGATGGAGTGCGACAGCCAGCGCTACAACGTAAATCCATCTGAAGCGCCGACCGAGTTCAATGACCAGGAGAAAGATGAACGGGAAGAAGGCGATGGCGGCAATCTTTGTGTTGTGCCCTACCATTATCCAGTTGATTATAAATGTCGAAAATATCGCCGCAGTTGCGCCGAAGAACGCCGCAAACTTTGTGAGGTTGAATCGCCTTAACAGCCAAAACATTCCAATCCCGAAAAGAAAATAGTAAACCAACACCCAGCCGATGTCCGGATTAATCAGTGCGTATGATAATGCGCGATCAAGATCTAACCACGCGTCGAGCACAAAGTCATACCATCGGGCTCCTGTCGTCAGCAAGCTGGCAAAAGACGGCATGCCGCTGAATGCGTAAGGGATCCAGAGCGGAAAAACTCCTTCGTGCTTTGCCTGATTGACAAACGGATCAAGTCCCTGCGAGGCGTTAATGTCCGGCGCGATGAAAACCTTGTTTCCGAAAATTCCCTTATTCAAAAAAACCACGAGGAGTACCAGGAGCAGCAATATGAGTACGGGCGTTTCATATTTGGTCGGAATGAGTTGTTTATCCTCTACCACTCGTTTTGAGGCTTTCTGTTTTCCAGATTGCTTGCTCATTGGTTTCTCTCTAGGATTTTTGTGAACAAAAGTGCAAGTTTGCGCGTCGCTTCCTTCCGGTCGTATGCCATGATCGCTTCTCCCACCGGCTTGAAATCTCCGCCATATCCCGGACCTCCTTCTCTGTCGCCGATGAAACGCAAATAAAATGCCATTATCGCCGACATTGCCGCGTCGAGGTCGCCCGGTCCAACGACTATCCCGCTCCCGGTGCTTCTTATGATCCTCGCCGCTGCCCCATCAGGGGCAAATGCAATTATTGGATTTCGCGATCCAATATATTCAAACACTTTACCCGGAACAATTTCCCGGCTGAGCGGAGACTCATCGACGATCAGGGCGAGCAGGTCCGATCGTAGAAGGAGCCGGATGCTTTCTTCATGAGGAACATATTCCTTCACTTCGATCATGCCTCGGAGTTCCGGATGCTCGAACATCTCCCTTACCTCTGCTCCAAACCTGCCGGCGAATACAAGTCTCAGCTTGTCGGTTTGAATCCTGCCTTCGTTCTTGAGCCGGGTTATCGCGTCAAGGAGAAGGCGCGGGTTTCTCTTACCGTACAATGAGCCGGTATAAGTGATTGTGAATGCCTTGTTCTTTGTCTTCTCGATTGCCGGATAATCTTCAGAGTCGAAGCCGTTAGGTATGTATTCCAGTTTCGACTTATCGAGATCGGGATATTTATTCTGAAGATCTGTTCCGATTCCCTCCCAGGCCACGTCTACACTCTTGGCATTTGAAATCGAATTCCGTTCCATACGCCGGTCGATGGCCGCAGGAATGAACCACCGCTTTGGTGCAGATATAAATCCTGTCCACGGATCACGTAATCCCATCACCCAGGGAATGCCGGTCTTCGCCTGGAGCTTGCCCGCAATCACGGCTGAAGTGTATGGAGGGGAGCTGGAATACAGAATGTCAATCTTCTCCTTCTTGACGATGTCGAGCCCTTTTCGCAGAGCGTAAGGGTACCATCCAATTCGCGCATCGGGTATGAAGAAAGTCGAGCGGATGAATTCTGAAATCTTCTCCGCGATTCCCCTCTTTTTCCCCGATGGAATATTCTCAACATCCACTGCGGCACCCCTCTTTTTCCCGGTCAGTTTTCTGTAGATACCGTAGGGTTCGAAGATCTTTGTTCGGTATACTTTGGCTCCTTCAGGAATTGATTTCAGGAGTGACTCGTCTACAGCCGGGAAATCACCATCCGCGACGGTGAGTACAGACGGTTCATAACCAAATGACGGCAGATATTTCACAAACTTTAATACCCGCTGAACTCCCGGCCCGCCCGAAGGAGGAAAATAATATGACACAATGAGAACTTTCTTCATCGACTTTCTGGATGAAACTTCATCTAAACTCAAGAACGGAGAAAATATGAATTGGGTGTCTGCATTCCCAGTTATCCGCCTTTACGCGCAATGACAAGGAGTCCACTCCCCTTTTCAGGAGGGAAGTAATAGTCGAATGTCATGAACACGAGTGCGAATGGAAAAACGAGAATGTAATAAAACGGAAGAACCAGCATAAATCCGAAACTCCTGTTCAGTAGACGAACCGGGATCCTCACTGCCAGATTCCAGTACCATGACCCTATCTTCCCGTAAGTGTATCGGATAGACTCGATTTTGAAGCCGGCTGATTCGAGCTTCGACGTGATATCGCTCTCGGTGTACCCGTCCCTGTAGTGCTCATCGATGAAAGAATGCTCCCCTTCTTCGTGAACGTTCGATCCTCCAAAGTTGCTTGGCGTGGAGATCAGGACTTTTCCACCAGCCGAAAGGAGCCTGAAGAAATTCGTGAACACCTGCAAGTCGTTCTTGATATGCTCCATCACATCGACGGAAATTACCAGGTCGAATTTTCGGTCGATCTCGAGTTTTTCAAGATCCCCCTGTTGAAATGAAAGTCGGGCGATCCGCATCGCTCCGGCAAATTTGTTGCACTTCTCCACCTCGTCCCCGTTAATATCCACTCCGAGTACTTCGGCGTCCGAATTCTTTGCAACATAATATGAGTATTGACCGAATCCACTTCCCGCGTCGAGTATGGTTCGCGGCTTCAATTCACGCATGGTCTTCCGCAGCCCGCGTTTCACATGCCATTCGCGAAGGAAGATTATTCCAAGGAGGGCATAGAGAGCGCGTCTCAAGAACGTACTATCTCCGATGATTGAGCTTAGTTTGTCTTTTATTGGCTCGTATTTCAATTGCTTCTTTCCGCGAGGTCTTCGATGGCACCCACAAGATTATCCCATGAAAATTTTTTCTTCTGTTCGCGCACGCCTGCTGAAAACCTTGAGCCGAGATCCTCTCGAAAGAACCTGACGATTCCGTTCGCGAGATCGTCCGCCGACGCGGGCTTGACGACAAGTCCGGTGACTCCGTCGAGAACTATTTCCGCCAGTCCGCCGACATCCGTCGTGATGACCGGCCTGTCAAAGTTATATGCGATTTGCGCGATCCCGCTTTGAGTGGCATTGATGTAAGGAAGGATGACTACGTCGGCCGCCGAGAAATAGACCGCCACTTTCTCATTCGGGACATAATCGCCGACCACAATGACCTCTTCATTTAATTTTAAGCTCCCGATTTGATTTCGATAAGCGGTCTCATCGTCGTAAAATTCTCCAACCACAAGCAATTTATACCTGATCTTTTCCAAAGCCTTGCGCGTGGCGTCCAGAAGTACGTTCAACCCCTTGTATTTCCTGATGTATCCAAAAAAGAGTGCAATCTTTTCATTCTCAGCAATTCCAAGTTGTCTTCTTGCTTCGTCTCTGTCGATCGGCTTGCCAAATATTTCATAAACCGGATGAGGGACAAATCTGTATTTGGGATGCTTTGCCAACGCAAGCAGGTCCCTCTCCACCGCCTTTGACTGCACAATGAAATAGTCGGCGATTTTAAAGAACCATCGAGTGAGAACTTTGTCAACCGGCGTTTTCTCATGAGGGAGAACGTTGTCGCAAATCAAAAGGACTTTGCATCCGGTTCTCCTCTTTGCAACTCTTGCCGCCACGCCGAACGCCGGCGCGAAGAACGGCATCCAGTATTTGAATATCACAAGGTCGGGCTGAAACCTGGCCGCGACGCGCCCCGCCTTAAACCAGGTCAGCGGATTAAGTGTGTCAATGATCTGGACCGCAGGAACCTTGTAAGCGTCTTCTCCGGCTTCCTCCTGGGATTTTCCTGGAAAAAGAAAACGGGGGTACTGCCTCTTAAACGTCACGACTGAGACTTTATGCCGGAGCGAAAGATGTTTATAAAGCAGCGCGACATAATGTGCGATTCCACCGCGCAGCGGGTAAGCAGTACTTATTATTACAATTCTCATTTCGCGGAAGGCACCGCGGGCTGTGACTCCCACACCTCCGAAACAGCCTGAAGGACTTTTTGCGGCGACAGGTGATCCAGGCAGAAGTAATCCTTGTTAGTGCATTTAGGCAGGAAGAAACACTTACATTCCTTCTCCGGCTCGACAATTTTCCCGAGACCGTAAAGCTCGAATTCATATTTGTTGAAAATATTGTTTATGAGAACGACTTTCTTGTTCAAGCCGATTGCTATATGGAGTCCCATGGTGACTCCCGTTACTACTAGGTCAACCTGGTCGACGAGATTGATGAATTGTTTCAAAGGGAAGAAGCCCGGGTAAAGTGCGCCGCTTGACGCGGCTACAGATTTGTTGCGTTCGTTCTCCTGCTCACCTCCGAGCAAAACCACTCCAAAGCCCTTCGAGATCAGTTCCGATGCTACTCGCGACCAATTCTCTTCGCTCCACAGCCTGCTGGTCCATCTTCCGCCGCAGCCCGTGTTAAGTCCTATAAGAGGATGAGCCAAACCCAGTTCCCATTTGTAGCCGTCCGAATCAAAGTTTGACAGCCAGTATTTTTCCCCCGCAAACGTAAGCCCGCACATCTCGAACGTTTCCTGGAGATAATTTTTCCTGTTTGCCTTGTTGAGATCGTCGAACAATCCTGTCAAGTACTTATGATCGGAAAGCCCGTCGATGGGAATAGTTTTTCCATCTCGCAGCACGAAGCCCCGCTTGACGCGCGCCTTGACTTTCAATGCGAGAGCGGCCGCCTCGTAGTCTTTGTCAAGCGAAAAGAGGTAGTCAAACTCAGTTTCCTCGATCTGGAGGATTGACGACACGTCGAACTTCAATTTGCGGTCTACTTCATCCGGGAGGAAATCTGGAGCATGGGTGAGCCACCATATCTCTGCCTGCGGATGAAGCGCCTTCAATTTCCTGACTAACGGCGTAGTCCTTATTACATCACCGAGGGCACCGAGTTTGATTATTAGTATTCGCTCCCTGATCGGCTGGTAGTAGTCACAGTTGCTGCAATGTACACCGTAAAGCTTATTGGGCTTGCAAGGGACGTATCCGCGGAAAAAGCGGCAGTCGGTTTTGACAACCTCTCCACCGAAAACCCCGTTTCGGGTTTCGTTCGACGACATTACTCTAATTAAATACCTTCTCTTTGATCACATATTCTTCAGTCACGTTCGTCCTCGTAATCATTTCGCCCAAAAGTCCAATTGAAATGAATTGAACGCCGACGATAATCAGAAGAATGCCAACCGTGAAAAGAGGTCGATTGCTGATTGCTGTTTTTCCCAGTGCCCATTCAATTGTCAACTCGAGATCAATCGCGATTCCCACCAGCAGCGTAATCAAACCGATTCCACCGAAGAAGTGAAGCGGTCTCCTGCTGTACCTGGTAGTGAAAATGACCGTGACGAGATCCAGGAATCCGTGCCAAAACCTGCTCAGGCCAAATTTAGTCTTTCCGTATTTCCTCGGATGATGAAGCACCGGAATCTCGGCAACTCTGTAGCCGGCCCAGTGAGCAAGAGCCGGAAGGAACCGATGCATCTCACCGTACACTTTTATATCCTGGACCACTTCCCTTCGATACGCCTTAAGCCCCGAGTTGAAATCGCGAAGCTTCATCCCTGTCATCACTGATGTCACAAAGTTAAAGAACTTGGACGGGATTGTCTTGCTGAGCGGATCATGCCTCTTCTTTTTCCAACCGTTCGCGAGATCGAACCCTGACTCGAGCTTCTCTACAAGTTTTGGGATTTCGTTAGGATCGTCCTGAAGATCGGCATCCATCGTGACAACTATTCGTCCAATCGCATGTTGAAAACCCACCGATAGTGCAGCGGACTTGCCATAATTACGGCGGAAACTTATGTACTTGTACCTCCTGTTCTTACGGTGGATTTCGCGGAGCAACCTCAGCGAATTGTCCGTAGAACCGTCGTCGACGAAGATGACTTCATATGTTGCATTCATCCTGTCGAGCACGTCCCTGAGTGAAAGCGAGAGAGGCATCAAAGATTGATCCTCGTTGAGGAGCGGAATCACAACGGAAATATCGATTCTCTTGGGAGGTCTATTTTGAATCGGCCGGTGATGTTGCTCTTCGTTTGGTCTTTGGATGGTTTCGCTCATTCTGATACCGATATTTTTATCAAAAAATACCTTTGACGCGGCAAAGATGCAACGAAACGTGGTGATTTGTACCGCCACCGCGGAGCCTTTCACTTTTTCGCTGCATGTGAGCCTTGGCACAGTTTCTTAGGCAAACGCAGAAGAAAATAGGCGAGTCCTTGATTGAACGGCCTGCTGTTGGTAAATTTCATCGTTGAAGTTGGTAAATATCTAAGTGAATGTTTAGTAAAAACAAATATCTCATCAAATCGGACTTCCGCGAATTCTTTGTCATGGGATTCCGGGCAAATGGAAAGCTTTTTGGAAATGTCTAAGTTCATGAAAGTGGTTGGGTTGCTCTTCCTCCCGATAGCGGCCATTCTGATCGTAGCGGCAATGCTAAATGGCAGAGCAGGAAAAATCGGCAAGGGCTTCTTCATTCAGGAATACGACGAACAAAATATTTACGGATAATAAGGGTCGCTGACCACCGTTTGGGCTGCGGCTGAATCCCCTCCTAGATCATTTTCCTTGTTGAGCCACTGGGTCCGCATATTGCGGTCTCGGTTTGATTCTTATTGACGAGAGCCAACTCAATTGCCGGAATAGCGCCGGGAATTTTTGCTTCAACCCGTCGACGTATGTGTACATCACGGGTATGAGGACAAGCGTCAACAGGGTTGAGCTGATCAATGCCCCGATGACTATGATTGCCATGCTCTGCCTGATATCGCTCCCAGCCCCGAGTCCCAGAGCCAGCGGCAGCATTCCGAGAACCATCGTTGCTGTCGTCATCACTATCGGCCGCAATCTGGTAGGACCGGCTTCGAGTATTGCCTCCTTCATTCCGAGTCCGCGCGCACGAAGAGTGTTAGTGTAGTCAACAAGCAGGATCGCATTCTTTGTTACAAGTCCCACGGACATGATGACACCGATCATCGAGAATGTATTGAGCGTCTGCCCGGTCAGGAAAAGGGCGATCAGCCCTCCCACCAGTGCAACCGGAAGTGAAAACATGATTGTGAATGGATGCGCATAGGATTCGAACAGGGACACCATGATCATATAAACGAAGAGTATTGCCATTCCCAGCGCCAGCCCCATGTCGCTGAACATGTCCGACATATTCTCGTTGTCGCCGCCAAAGAAGACTTTAATATCCGAAGGCAGATTCAGAGAAGCGATTCCGGTCCGTATGTCTCTCGTTGCGTCGCCGAGGCTTCGTGAGCCGGTCAGGTTTCCGAGAATCGTGACCAGACGCTCACGATCCTTCCTGTCGACCTCGACCGGTCCATTACCGCTGACTACTTCCGCAACTTGATTCAGATAAATCTGCTTGCCGGACCGCGACATCAATGTGAGATTGCCGACATCAGAGATTCGATTTCTATTCTGTTCTGCAAGCTGTAGCCTGATGTCATAGTCCGTGCCGTTGTCGCTGTATTTTGTGACCACGTTTCCCTGGATAGCCGTCTGAAGTGCTGCCGCAATTTCGCCGAGCGTTAAGCCGAACGATGCAGCCTTCTCACGGTCGACAATCACCTGCAGTTCCGGTCGCGCGTTCTCCCACGTACTCTTCACATCCGTGACTCCGTCGGTCTTCGTCATGATATCCGAAACCTTCTGAGACGCAGACACGACTTCTGATAGATTCGCGCCCTGAATTTCCACTTCGAGTGGTGAATAGTTGGCGGTACCCCACATGCCGATGACGCTCGCCCTCCCGCTCACTCCCGGAAAATTATCCGCAATACTCCTGACATAAGCCATTTCACGGTCGGTGCTTGCCGTTCGCCTCCACGCCGGCACGAGTTTGATTTGGATTTGCCCGACGTTTGGTGTGGTGGATCTTGAGAACATCTGTTCGGACATTCCGACCGTACTGAAAAATCGTTCTATGTTGGGATCCTCCTTCAGGCGATTCTCAATCGCAGCGATAGTCTCATCGGTTTTCTCAATAGGAGTTCCCACCGGCATCTCGACGATTAAAGCGAATTCTCCCCTGTCCGCCTGAGTCATGAACTCTGTGCCGATCAAATGCAGCGGAAGCGGGATAAGACTAACCAGCAACGCGATGCCGCTTATTCCGAGAATGGTCTTCCTTCTCTTTAGACCCCAATCGAGAAGTTTCCTGTAGCCGGCGTCGAGCCGTTTCTGCAAATCTTCAAACCAAATAATGAACCGACCTAAGATTGTAGCGTCCGTGTAATGAGTGAGCTTAGACCATTTTGATGCGAGCATTGGCGTCAATGTAAACGAGACAAAGAGTGAGATTAGAGTCGAAACAACGATTGTCAACCCGAATTCCCGGAAGATTTTGCCGACCAGTCCACCTACCATCGCAATGGGGAGGAACACGACCACGTCAACGAGAGTAATCGCTATCGCGGCGAATCCAATTTCACTCCGCCCATTAATGGCGGCAGTCTTTTTATCCTCGCCTTTCTCCAGATGTCGGTGAATGTTCTCAAGGACAACTATGGAATCATCAACGAGAATGCCTATCACAAGGGCCAGCCCCATCGTAGAGACAAGATTGACGGTGAATCCCATTGCATACATGAAGAAAAAAGTGCTGATAAGAGAGGTGGGTATAGACAGTAGGACAATCAGCGAATTGCGAACCGAATGGAGGAACAGGAAAAGCGTAATTGCCACCATGAGTACGGCAAGTCCAAGATCGCGCCTCACTTCGTCTATCGAGTTGCGGGTGAAATCGGTTATGTCCTGGGCAATAGTGAATTTCAGATTACGATCGGTATACGTTTTCTCCAGACGCGCCAGCTCTTTTTGGACGCCGTCGCTCGTCTTAACCGAGTTTGCGTCCGAAGTCTTTTGAATAATCAACCCAATGGCGGAAGTACCCTCAATCCTGCTGAAGGTCTGATCTTCCTGTTTATAAGTATCCCTTACGTCGGCTATATCGCTCAAATGCACAACACCCCTGGAAGTCGACGCGATTACCATATTACGAAGCTCATCGAGGCTCTGGAATTTCCCTGAAAGTCTCACGGTAAACTCGCGTGTTGCGGCAGTTACCGTTCCCGCCGGAAAATCCAAGTTGTCGTTGCCGAGCGCCTGCGCCACTTGCATCAACGACATGTTGTAAGCCCTCAATCGTGCATTGTCAACCTCCACTCTTATCTCACGCTGCTTCCCGCCGACCAGAGTAATACTCGCTACACCCGGAACCTGCTCAAGAGCGGGTTTAACATTGTCCTTTATGAACTGATACAATACAACCGGGCTCATCGATCCTTCAGCGGAAATTCTCACGATGGGAAAAGAATTGAGATCGGCTTTCTGGATCTTCGGCGCTTCAGCTTCTTTCGGAAGGGTGGAACGAACCATGTCCACATTTCTCTGCACGTCGTTCACCGCAGTGTTCAGATCTGTGCTGAACCCGAACTGCACGACAATTATCGAAACGTTTTCCCTCGAGTAGGAGCGAATATTGTCGATATTGTTTAATGAGCTCAACCCATCCTCAAGAGGTTTGGAGATGTCGTTCTCAACCTCTTTCGGTCCTGCTCCCGGATAAACGGTCGCTACGGTGACAATCGGCCAGTCCGTCTTAGGCAAGAGGTCGACACCCATTTGGTTGTATGAATACAATCCCAGAACAGCCATCGCAACAAAGATCATCGTGATGAAAGCCGGGCGCTTTATCGCAATTTCTGTAAGTCTCATTTTAGATCAACTCCCTGACGACGTCTCGACATCTTTTTCAGTTGTCTATCGTGTATCTGACTCTAGCACCATCCCTGATGTTCTGTTGTCCGAAGTCTACCACCAGATCGCCTGGATTAAGTCCTGACACGATCTCAATAAGCGAATCATTCTTTGATCCGACGCTGACATGTTTCAATGAAACCAAAGAATCTTTCACGACAAATACCGACGGAGAATTTGCTCCCCCCTCGATCAGCGCAGCCACGGGAACGACAAGCGCTCCGGAATCTCCCAAAGCGGTCAGCTCAGCCTTGGCGAACATCCCGCTTCTTAGAGACAGGTCACGATCATTTGGTAATTCGATCTCAGCCTGAAAGGTCCTCGTCTGCAGATCAGCTTTCAAAGCAATCGTCTCCACATTTCCCGAAAACTCACGATTCGGAACTGCATCCGACTTAATCTTGACCTTGCGCCCGATACTGACATACGAAACGAAGTTTTCAGGAATTCCTACCTTCAGCTTCATACGGCTATCGTCGACGACGGTTGCGATCTTGGTACCCGGAACCACCATTTGGCCAATCACAACAAATTTCTCCGCCAGCCTGCCGGCAATCGGGGTCCTCAAGAAAGTATAGTCATAATTTCTCTGTGCAAGCTTTAATTGCGCGAGTCCGGCTTTAGCTCCTACCTCCGCATTCTCAACCTGTGTTTCCGAAACAGCATTCTGAGAGAACAGCTCCTTTACTCGTTTCAAATCCGCATCTGCTTTCATGCTATTCACCCGTGCGGACTCGAGGGCAATTTCCTGCAAATCGTTTTCCACCTCAGCAATGCTCGAATTTACCCGGACGTATTCTTTGACCTCGGTATTGATCTTGGTGATCTTACCGCTTGTCTCCGAAATGATGTCCGCTTCATGGATACCCTCGAGCGTGCCGGTCATATCAAGACTTCGTGAAACCGACCCATGTTCCACTCTTGAGACCGTCACAGACATTATCGAAGACTTTGCAGCATCGCTACCTGCCGAGGATTGGGAACGCAACCTCAGTATGACCACCGCCCCGATGAATAGTATCGATGCAACAAAGATCAGCATCAACCTCTTCGATTTCATTTTTTCTTAACCCCCTTTAGACGTCTTGACATCTTTTTTGTTTTCACATGGACTTCGCGTGACGACTTATCTTTCGGATCGCGGCTTAGAAGAAGACTTACCAAAAACGTCACACATTTATCATACAGTAAGTCGTATTCGACTTGGTGCAGAAAAGATTCCTTGCTGATGTACTTGTTGTCACGCATAGATTCCGCGCGGCCTTTCAAATTGAGAACGCCGCTCAATGAAACCCAAAACAATATCACTGCTTCATAGGAAGATAGTTCTTTCCGAAAATCACCGGCTTCCATTCCTTTCTGCACAAACTTCGCGACGTAACTCAATACCTCGTCACTCACTTTTTCAAGTTCTGACAGCACATCCGGTGATACCTGTTCATTCGCCACGGGACTTTCAACCATCGCCAGCATTTTGAAAAGGTAGTTCTCCTTCCGGCTGAAGTTGCGATAAGCCTCCGCGAATCCATGAATGATTTCTGAAGGCGACCTTTCTTCGGGACCTGTGGCTTCGAACATCAGTAAAAGTTTTCGGAGTCCAAGAGCCATCAGAGAAAAGTAGAGATCTTCTTTGCTGCGGAAGTACAGATAAATCGTCCCTTTGCTCACCTCGGCTTTTTCGGCTATTTCATCCAGTGTCGCCCCATAGAGACCTTTGTCGAGGAATACGGACTGGGAAGCAGCAAGGATGGCATCATGGCGCATCTGCTTTTCCCGCTCTTTTCGTTCAGGAATGCCCATTTTACTCTCCTGACAGATGTAGTTTGTACATGACCGTCGGTCAGTGAATAGGCCTTTGATCATCAAATCGATAAGCACGAAACGACTTAACTTACGACAAATCGTGTAATATTGTTACGCCAAAATTGGATTTGACGAAACGTCACTTTATTTTTGGCATTAGTGCCAATTGAAACCGGAGTGGAAAATGAGAAGGGATGTTTTTGTTGCCATAACAGGAATGTTACTCACAGCTTCAGTGGTTTTCTCCCAGTCGGAAAGTGAATATGAGGCGAAGTTTCTTGGATATCCGAATGCTGACAGTTGCAGGAGAAATTTGTTTATCCTGACACAGGAGCCTCATATGGCTGGAAGTCCGGATGACAGCCTGCTCGCGGTGTTTGTAAACAATCGTCTGCGGGAGTACGGCATCAATTCAGAGATAATTACCTATTATGTCTATCTCCCATATCCGAAAGTTGAGGAGCTCGAAATGACTCAACCGGAAGACTATAAATTCGATCTTATGGAAAAAGGATGGAGCTGGGATAAAGACAGTTACAATTCGACCGCCGTGATTCCCTTTAACGCGTATACTCCGAGCGGCGATTTGAAGGGCCAGATCGTTTACGCCAACTATGGTCTGCCTGAAGATTACGAATATCTTGAACAGGTCGGAATCGATGTCCGCGGAAAAGTTATGCTTGTGCGATACGGAAGAAGTTTTCGCGGAATAAAAGTGAAAGTCGCAGAGGAACATCACGCGGCGGGTGTAATTATTTTTTCCGATCCGGCCGATGATGGATATGTTGAGGGAGACATATATCCGCGCGGACCCATGCGGCCGAAAGATGCGGTTCAGCGCGGAAGTATTCAGGATCTCACAATCTATCCCGGAGACCCGCTGACACCAGGGTACGCTTCTACAAGAGACGCGAAGAGGATTCCGCTGAATCAGGTTACGGATCTCCCTCATCTCCCGTGTTTACCTATATCGTATGGAAATGCCGAGAAACTTCTGTCCAATCTTGCGGGACCGCCTGTACCGGATGGTTGGCAGGGAGGACTTCCCTTTCATTATCATATCGGACCGGGTG
The DNA here is from genome assembly GCA_036567965.1 of Candidatus Kryptoniota bacterium. Taxonomy (NCBI): domain Bacteria; kingdom Pseudomonadati; phylum Candidatus Kryptoniota; species Candidatus Kryptoniota bacterium. The sequence goes on along the minus strand of DATCTN010000012.1, from coordinate 24,411 downwards.
CAACCGAAGTCCATCTCACGATTGAAATGGACTACGAGATAAGACCGATCTGGGATGTAGTAGGTACGATACCCGGTCGAGCCGACCCCGAAGAAAAAGTTGTTGTCGGTAACCACCGGGATGCCTGGGTGTATGGTGCGGTTGACCCGAACAGCGGGACAGCATCGCTCCTTGAGACCGCGCGCGGGCTTGGAGAACTTCTGAAGTCGGGTTGGCAGCCTAACAGGACCATCGATATATGCTCGTGGGATGGAGAGGAATTCGGCCTGATCGGGTCGACAGAGTGGGGCGAGCAAAACGCAATTGACCTCACGAAGAATGCAGTCGCATATATAAACATCGACGCGCCGGTAAGCGGGACAAACTTCGGATCAAGCGCGGTACCCTCGCTCGATAAGTTCATCATGGACGTAACAAAATCGGTAACTGATCCCAAGATTTCAAAGAGCGTATTCGACAGCTGGTATATGAATCAGAACAAGAATTACTTCATGAAGCACTCGCAAGTGCCCGATACGGCAACGACGCGGTTGGGAAGACTGGGAAGCGGATCGGATTACACGGTCTTCCTTGACCATCTCGGCGTTCCGTCATTTGATTTCGGATTCGGCGGCCCATACGGAGTTTACCATTCAATGCTCGACGACTTCTTTTGGATGGAACATTGGGGTGATCCGACGTTCCAGTACCACGCGACTGTCTCGAAACTGCTTGGCATCGCGATTCTCAGACTGGCAGACGATGAGCTGCTTCCATTCAGGTATTCAGATTACGCGAGACAAATTTCAAATTATGTGGATGAAAGAGAAAAGAAGGCTGCGGACCTCGATAAGCTGAAAGGAATTGATTTCAAGTCAGCTGAGGCCGCCGCAGACAGTTTTGTGTCTGTGACACGGGAATTGGATTCAGTCTTAGCACTGGATAGGTCGCCTGACAACGAACAGGTTAATTCGGATTTAATGCGGATTGAAAGAGCATTCACAAATGATGCAGGCTTGCCGCAAAGTCCATGGTTCAAGCACCAAATCTACGCGCCGGGATTCTACTCCGGCTATGGGACACAGCCGATCCCGGGTGTCGCGCGGGCTATCGACAGCGGAAGTCCCGATGAACTGCAGAAAGAGCTGACCGTTCTTTCCGAAGACCTGGAGAAAGCGACCGACATAGCGCGGCATATCACGGAGAACCTGTCCAAGCGCTGACTGCCCCGCGCACTGGGCACAAATACATTTTGACTCCACGCGGGTGACTTGTTAGGGCGGGATTCGAGAAGTTACCGGAGTTATGAGCTAGATTGATTTCTGAAGGACGGATTGTTTCTTCGTTTCGCTGAATCCGAGCGTGCGATAAAAGATATTAGACTCTACGCGTTTTACATTTGTTCGGACCCTGATTGACTGCTGACCAATTTCTTTCGCCCACCTTTCGGCCTTTTCAACAAGTTTCCTCCCTATTCCCCGGGTTCGCGACTTTTCGTCGACAACAAGACCGACTATTTCCGCGAATTCACCCGACTCAATCGTTATTCTGGATGCACACTGGATCCAACCGACAACCAGTCCCTCAATTTCGGCGACCCATACCCGATGCTCACGCTCTGAGTCTATTTTCTTCAAACGTGACAGCACCATGTCGGGATTTGCTTGGTATCCAAGTTGACTACACAACTCAGATACTCGAACCACATCTTTTTCAGTGGCTTTTCTTAAATCGATTTCAATATCGTTCATTAATCACCTCTTAACGGAAGAACGGCAAGACTTGTTATCAGGAACACCGCGTAAAAATAGCTTGCAGATGGCTAATAGCAAACACCCGGTATCCTGATTCAGGTCGAATCCGCTTCTGATAAAATCCATCTCCATTAATATTCCGCATTCTGATTATATTTTTATCTCAATTACTGCATCTGGAGAATCGTTGGAGTGAAATGTTAAGCGCGAAAGATCTGACAATCCAATTCGGAGAGCGATTTCTCTTTCGTGGATTCTCATTCACGGTGGGCGCTCATGATCGAATCGGTCTTGTCGGACCGAACGGCGCGGGGAAATCGACCCTGCTCAAGACTGTTGCGGGATTAGTGCAGCCGGATCGGGGAGAAATCGGCAAGGCGCGATATGTGACGGTGGGATACCTTCCGCAGGAAGGCATCGCATCGTATGGAAAGACACTCTTCGAAGAAGCCGAGACCGCATTCGAAGACGTGATACAGGTGAGACAGGAGATAGATGAGGCGCACAAGCGGCTTGAGGAACTTGATCCTGCTGCCGCCGAATACGCGGACACACTCGAAGTTTTCGGCGAGCTCCAGCACAAGCTCGAAGACCTGGACGCCTTCCGGATGAAGTCTCGGATTGAACAGGTGCTCATCGGGTTAGGTTTCGTTGAGTCGGATTTCCACCGTCTGACAGACGAGTTCAGCGGCGGTTGGCAGATGCGGATAGAGATGGCGAAGCTCCTCCTCAAAGAGCCCTCTGTTCTCCTCCTCGACGAGCCGACGAACCACCTTGACATCGAGTCTCTTCAATGGCTGGAGCAAAAACTCAGCTCCTACAACGGGGCAGTCATCCTCGTGTCACATGATCGGGCGTTCCTCGACAATCTCACAAAGCGGACTTGGGCACTCAGTCTCGGGCGACTCGAAGAGTATTCCGGGAATTACTCGTTCTATGAAAAAGAAAAAGAAATCCGAAAGGAGCAGAAGCTAAACGCGTTCAAGAACCAGCAGCAGCAGATCAAACAGACCCAGCAGTTCATTGACAGGTTCAGGTATAAAGCGACAAAAGCCCGACAGGTACAGAGCAGAATAAAACATCTCGAGAAAATGGAACACATCGAAATTGAGGACAACGAAGAGGAGATCCATTTCCATTTTCCCGAGCCGAGGGCGAGCGGACACACCGTGATGGAGCTAAGGAACGTAAAGAAGAGCTACGGCGTCACGAAGGTTTTCGACGGATTGAGTTATCTTGTCGAACGGGGAGACAGGATTGCGGTGCTGGGAGTCAACGGAGCAGGCAAATCAACGTTTGTCCGAATACTTGCGGGGGTGGAGGCGGTCGATTCGGGTGAAATCAAAACCGGCTACAACGTCATCCCTTCTTATTTCGCCCAGCACCAGGCAGAAGAGCTCGAGCTGACCAGCGACGCGCTGGGGATTGTCGACAGCGCGGCTACAGGCGAAGTGCGGACCAAGATAAGAACCATATTGGGTGCATTCCTATTTCATGGCGACGACGTATTTAAGAAAGTCTCTGTTCTATCGGGAGGAGAAAAAAGCAGGCTGGCGCTTGCCAAGATGCTTCTGCAGCCTGCTAACTTTCTGATCATGGATGAACCCACAAACCATCTCGACATGAAGTCGAAGAGGATTCTACAGGAAGCTCTAGACGAATTCAAAGGAACATTCGTGATAGTCTCACACGACAGATCTTTTCTTGATCCATTGGTGAACAAAGTTGCAGAATTTCGTCACGGGGCTGTGAGGACATTCCACGGCAATGTCAGTGATTATCTGTGGAAGAAGAGGCAGGAGCAGGACATTTCGACTGAAGTCGCGAATCAATTGCCGGCTGTTGACCGAGATGGGAGCGATCTCAGGCCGGATCTCTCCGTGAAGGGGAGAAAGCGCCTTGAAGCGGAGAAGAGGAACGAGCTCTCGAAGAAGTTGCGGCCATTGAAAGAAGAGTTGATGACAATTGAAGAAGAAATATCCCGGATGGAAACAAGACGAAAAGAAATAGAAACAATGATGGCCAGGCAGGACTTTTATAAAAACGGTGAAGAAGCAAGGGAAGCTTCAGTTGAGTATCGGGACTTGGTGAAGAGTTTGGATGGATCCTATTCCAGGTGGACAAGATTGACAGAAGAGATAGAGAACCTACAGAAGGCGTAAAACGATCCCTCCGGTCAACTGAAGGGTGACTGGGTCAATTCAAAATCGAGCTTGCTTTTCTCGTTCATTCGGCGGACAACGGGGGGAGGATCCCGGTTTCTACCAGCACGCGTTCCGCCTCTTCCACCTCTTGATAAGGGACCATCAGTTTAAGTTCGTTAATAATATGGCCATCGTATTCCCCTGACGCGCGAAACAATGTGTACTCCGGGGCACCGAGAGATATCGGACTCGCTTTTCTGGAATAAAGAGTGGGATGTAAGCCCTCCTGCTTCAGGCAAGTTTCCGCATACTGCATTTGAAGGATGTCGTTACCACCGAGTACTCTTGCGTTTCCCGCAATGAGCTCGTACTTGCAGTGCTAGGTGCATAAGAACGTCTTGTTAACCCACAGTCCGCAATCCGTACAAAACGGGCTGGAACAGATGACGCATGCGCCTTCAGCTAAAGCACCGGGATGATTTGCACAATCGACATTTTCCTTGAAGAGACTCCCGCAGTTCGGACAAAAATCGTTATCCGGCGCGGTCGGGGAGCCACACTCGGAACAGACGAACGCGTCATCTTTCATGTCACCGCTTGCGAATTCCGTCATAAGGTTATTCTTATGTTAATCAAACCACAGTTGAATCATCAGAGTTGATCTCATTGTAACAGGTTTCTCGGCAGGTATCAACTGCACCTATTGGTCGAGTTCACGACACGATTCCAAATTCAGATTCTGATAAGCTGAATTGCGCATCAAGTCAGGTCGACTTTATATAGGAGCTCCTCTGCTTCTGTGCCATGACTATTTGTGTGCGGCCTAGATAAATCGCGGGAGTATGAATTTGCCGCAGTATTTCCTTGTTCTTCTCTCGTTGCCTCGCATCGCCTTCCCTCGCGAGCGATTTCCAGGTAAGCGCATAAGCTAAAGGAAGGACCAGCAATCCAACGATCGAAGACTTGCGGATATGATCCGTCTCAATCTGTTTGATAAAGAGGCCGTTCGTGTGAAGAATGTGGCGCAATTGCCAGAATGTTAGAGGGTAGATGTGTTCAATCACCCAGTTCTTCTCAAACTCGCTGCTAGGCCTCACCGCGAGAGCATAGAAACCGGTCATTATGAATCTGATCCTGGATGCAAAATTAATAATGTTGGGCGTAGTGATGATCGCGAAAGCATTTTCTTTCAATACCCTGTTCAGCTCGGAAGCAAACTGATACTGGCTTTCAAGGTGTTCAATCCCCTCGACCGTAATCACAAGATCGAAGGAGCTTGATTCAAAAGGCAACGGATCATTCAGGTTGCCTTTGCGGCATTTCACTGCAGTCGCATCGAACCTTTGGGGATTGATGTCCAACGCCTCGACGTTCTTGTAACCATGTTCGATCAACGCCTGTGTAAGGCTTCCTTCGCCAGGCGCCAGTTCAAGAATCCGGATGCTCTTGTCCGGCAGATTTGATTTTATGATTTCAAATACTTTCGCCTCTATTCTATTCACTGTCCCTCCGGATTTTTACCTAATATAAATTGAGTCAACAAATTTCCCGCATGTGCGGATGGCAATTGACTGAAACATGGTTAAAGTGACGGCGAAGACGCACCCGTTTAGCACGCTGGCTCCCCGACAACCAAAGTTTTCAGCTTGATATCTTGAGTATGTGTGAAGGACAGTATGTTGTAAACATGGAGCGGACTCGCGGAGAGTTACACGCCCGCATGATCGGGCTGCCGAATCTCGCCGCTGTACAAAATAGAAAGCCCCGCCAGAAAGGCGGGGCTTTATGCCGAAGGCATACCTTCGGAAAAATACTCCCGGCAACGACCTACTCTCCCAGACAGTTACCCATCAAGTACCATCGGCTCTGAGGGGCTTAACTGCCGTGTTCGGAATGGGAACGGGTGTTTCCCCCTCGATATAGTCGCCGGAAAAAATTGTGACAACTGGGAAGAGTGCTGAATCAAAAACATTTCGTCAATCATCTGGCGTCTCAGAAAAAGATTAGGTTAAGCCTCACGACCTATTAGTACTGCTCGGCTGAACGCATTACTGCGCTTACACCTGCAGCCTATCAACCTGGTAATCTTCCAGGGGTCTTGAGATCTCCGTCTTGCGACGGAGAAAGGGAAACCTCATCTTGGGGTGGGTTTCGCGCTTAGATGCTTTCAGCGCTTATCCCTTCCGGACATAGCTACCCAGCCGTGCCGCTGGCGCGACAACTGGTACACTATGGGTCCGTTCGCTCCGGTCCTCTCGTACTAAGAGCGACTCCCCTCAAGTTTCCTACGCCCGCATCAGATAGGGACCGAACTGTCTCACGACGTTCTGAACCCAGCTCACGTACCGCTTTAATTGGCGAACAGCCAAACCCTTGGGACCTCCTACAGCCCCAGGATGCGATGAGCCGACATCGAGGTGCCAAACCTCCCCGTCGATGTGAACTCTTGGGGGAGATCAGCCTGTTATCCCCGGAGTAGCTTTTATCCTTTGAGCGACGACCCTTCCACGCGGAATCGTCGGATCACTAAGCCCTGCTTTCGCACCTGCTCGACTTGTTGGTCTCGCAGTTAGGCACCCTTATGCCTTTACACTCGACGCACGATTACCAACCGTGCTGAGGGTACCTTTGGGAGCCTCAGTTACCATTTATGAGGCGACCGCCCCAGTCAAACTACCCGCCTGGCAATGTCCCCGAACCGGATTACGGTTCCGGGTTAGAGTCCAAGTAAAACAGGGGTGGTATTTCACATTGTGGCTCAGCTCCGGCTAGCGCCGAAGCTTCAAAGCCTCCCACCTATGCTACACATGCCTTGCTCGAATCCAATGCCAAGGTATAGTAAAGCTTCACGGGGTCTTTCCGTCCCGATGCGGGGAACCGGCGTCTTCACCGGTACCACAATTTCACCGAGCCCGTGGTTGAGACAGTGCCCAAATCGTTACACCATTCGTGCAGGTCGGAACTTACCCGACAAGGAATTTCGCTACCTTAGGACCGTTATAGTTACGGCCGCCGTTTACTGGGGCTTCGGTTCAAAGCTTTGCCTTGCGGCTAACCTCTCTCCTTAACCTTCCAGCACCGGGCAGGTGTCACACCTTATACTTCCACTTACGTGTTAGCAAAGTGCTGTGTTTTTGATAAACAGTCGCTTGGGCCATTTCTCTGCGCCCCGACGCGAAGTCGGGGGTCTCTTTTCCCGAAGTTACGAGACTAATTTGCCGAGTTCCTTAACCACGGCTCACTCGAGCACCTTAGGATACTCTCCTCATCTACCTGTGTCGGTTTGCGGTACGGTCTGCCTAAAATCTCCCGTACGAGGTTTTTCTTGGCAGTCAGATTAGGACCAGTTTGTGGGCATAAGCCCTCCCGTTCGCGTTTCAGAGTGCCTTGCGGCAGGAAGGCGGATTTGCCAACCTTCCACTCCTACGCGCTTAGGCCGTCTAAGCCAACAGACGGTTGATCTTTCACCCCTGCGTCACCCCTTACGGTCAGACGATTTCAGACAGGTACAGGAATTTTCACCCGTTTTCCATCACTTACGCCTTTCGGCCTCAGCTTAGGGTCCGACTAACCCTGAGACGATGAACGTTGCTCAGGAAACCTTAGACTTTCGGTGGACAAGATTTTCACTTGTCTTATCGTTACTTATGCCTACATCTTCTCTTTCATTCGCTCCAGTATGGCTCGCGCCACGCCTTCTGATGCATTGCTGCACCACCATGTCCACCATGGTCGCAAATAAAATGCTCCTCTACCAATCCGTCTCGACGAATCGAGACGAAGTCCATAGCTTCGGTAACAAGTTTTAGCCCCGAGAATTTTCGGCGCCGAGTCGCTTGACCAGTGAGCTATTACGCACTCTTTGAATGAATGGCTGCTTCTAAGCCAACATCCTGGTTGTCTCAGCAACTCAACATCCTTTGATACACTTAACTTGTATTTAGGGACCTTAGCTGATGGTCTGGGTTATTCCCCTCTCGGCGACGAAGCTTATCCCCCGCCGCCTGACTCCTAGGAAACATGTTATCGGAATTCGTAGTTTGCATGGGTTTGGTACCGTTGTGACAGCCCTAGCCCAAACAGTGCTCTACCTCCGAAACACTCTTACCTAAGGCTAGCCCTAAAGCTATTTCGAGGAGTACGAGCTATTACCGAGTTCGATTAGCTTTTCACTCCTACCTTCAGCTCATCCGAGTAGTTTTCAACCCACATCAGTTCGGGCCTCCATGAGGTTTTACCCCCACTTCACCCTGGCCAAAGGTAGATCACCCGGTTTCGCGTTTGCCGCCCGCCACTGAATCGCCCTATTCAGACTTGCTTTCGCTACGGCTCCGGCCTAGTTATGGCCTTAACCTTGCGACGGACGAGCAACTCGTAGGCTCATTAAGCAAAAGGCACGCCGTCATCCGCCTTGCGGCGGACTCCGACCGTTTGTAAGCATACGGTTTCAGGTACTATTTCACTCCCCTCTCGGGGTTCTTTTCACCTTTCCCTCACGGTACTTGTACACTATCGGTCACCAGACAGTATTTAGTCTTACGAGATGGGTCTCGCGGATTCCCACAGGCTTCCACTCATCCCGTGGTACTTGGGAACGCTTATCAAAGAGTCACTGCGCTTTCGCTTACAGGGCTTTCACCTTCTTTGGCATGCACTTCCAGGCATTTCGACTAACACAGTGATTTCTGACTCTTCGACCTACTGCAATTCGGTCTACAAGCGCCCCACGACACCGCCGATACAACGGTTGCAGCCTTTAACATATCGGACGGTTTAGACTGTTTCCCGTTCGCTCGTCGCTACTAGGGAAATCGCTATTGCTTTCTCTTCCTAAGGGTACTGAGATATTTCACTTCCCCTCGTTTCCTCTGCCGCACCTATGAATTCAGCGCGGAGTCGTCTCGCATTACCGAGACGGAGTTGCCTCATTCGGAGATCCCCGGGTTAAAGGTTGTATCCACCTACCCGAGGCTTATCGCAGGTAGCCGCGTCCTTCGTCGACTTCTGGTGCCAAGGCATCCACCGTATGCCCTTAGCAACTTAACCGAAAAATCCTTTTTTGAGACTAGAGTAACCAGACTTTCTATTACTTATTTAGGGACGGATCATCTTTCAATGATGACCCTAACAGAAATGTTCCAGACTCAGCAAGCTCTCATGACCCGTTGGCTAAGACGACCGAAGCCGTTTCGCTACTAAATGTCAATGCGCTTGCTCTTCCCAAATTGTCAAAGAACATATTCAGCGATCAGCCGTCAGCCTTCGGCTTTCAGCGTGCTGACCGCTGTCAGCTGACAACTTACAGCTGACTTCGTGGAGCTGAAGGGATTCGAACCCTCGACCCCCTGGTTGCAAACCAGGTGCTCTCCCAGCTGAGCTACAGCCCCGTAGCTGGTGATCGTGGTACACCTTTCACGTCTGACGCACTCGATGTACGGCCACGCCTACAGTGGGCCTGAGTGGAGTTGAACCACTGACCTCACGCTTATCAGGCGTGCGCTCTAACCACCTGAGCTACAGGCCCAGTGTTTTACAACTGAAAGAAAGAACAAAAAAAATCTTGACAAGTTGTGCACGGTCGCCTTCATCCACGAAGGATTTCGGCGACGCTACGAGCATATCAATCGATTTAGGCTCCTTAGAAAGGAGGTGATCCAGCCGCACCTTCCGGTACGGCTACCTTGTTACGACTTCGCCCCAGTCACCGATTTCACCTTAGGCACCTGCTTCCTTGCGGTTAGCGTGGCGACTTCGGGTGCTCTCGGCTTCCATGGCGTGACGGGCGGTGTGTACAAGGCCCGGGAACGTATTCACCGCGCCGTGCTGATGCGCGATTACTAGCAATTCCAGCTTCATGCAGTCGAGTTTCAGACTGCAATCCGAACTGAGGCCATTTTTCAGGGATTGGCTTCGCCTCGCGGCTTTGCAACCCGTTGTAATGACCATTGTAGCACGTGTGTGGCCCTGGACGTAAGGGCCATGAGGACTTGACGTCATCCCCACCTTCCTCACTGCTTGCGCAGGCAGTCCCATTAGAGTGCCCAGCTTTACCTGATGGCAACTAATGGCAGGGGTTGCGCTCGTTGCAGGACTTAACCTAACACCTCACGGCACGAGCTGACGACAGCCATGCAGCACCTGTACCAGCTCTCGACTTTACGAGTCGTTTCCCTTTCAGGATTCTACTACTGGCCTTTCAAGCCCAGGTAAGGTTCTTCGCGTTGCATCGAATTAAACCACATGCTCCACTGCTTGTGCGGGCCCCCGTCAATTCCTTTGAGTTTCAACCTTGCGATCGTACTCCCCAGGTGAGGTACTTAATGCGTTGGCTACGGCACCGGGCAATAGCCCGACACCTAGTACCCATGGTTTAGGGCGTGGACTACCAGGGTATCTAATCCTGTTTGCTACCCACGCTTTCGTCTATGAGCGTCAGTACCGGTCCAGATGGCCGTCTTCACCACCGGTGTTCTTCCTGATATCTACGCATTTCACCGCTACACCAGGAATTCCGCCATCCTCTCCCGGACTCAAGACCCACAGTTTCAAAGGCTGTTCTACAGTTGAGCTGCAGGATTTCACCTCTGACTTGAAGGTCCGCTTGCAGACCCTTTACACCCAGTGATTCCGGACAACGCTCGCCCCCTACGTATTACCGCGGCTGCTGGCACGTAGTTGGCCGGGGCTTACTTTGGAGGTACCGTCAGTGGCGCATAGCACCAGTTTCTTCCCTCCCTACAGAGGTTTACAACCCATAGGGCCTTCATCCCTCACGCGGCGTCGCTGCTTCACCCTTTCGGGCATTGAGCAATATTCCTCACTGCTGCCTCCCGTAGGAGTCTGGACCGTGTCTCAGTTCCAGTGTGGCTGACCACCCTCTCAGGCCAGCTACCCGTCGTAGGCTTGGTGGGCCGTTACCTCACCAACTACCTGATAGGACGCAGGCTAATCTTCAGGCGCTCTTGCGAGCTTTAACAACTGTCACCATGCGGTGCCGCTGCATCGCTCGGTATTAGTCCCGATTTCTCGGGGTTATCCCAATCCTGAAGGCATATTGCCTACGCGTTACGCACCCGTGCGCCAGTGATTCCGACTTATTGCTAAATCGGAACCCCTCGACTTGCATGTGTTAGGCACGCCGCCAGCGTTCGTCCTGAGCCAGGATCAAACTCTCCGTTGTAAAAAAACTTTTGAGCCAAAGGCTCATCAGCTTTTCGCTGAGAGTTCGCCTGACATCTCTTTGTGTCAAGGCTGAACCTTGAAATCGAATTGACTTCTCGCTGTGCACAGACTTGTCAAAGAACTTCTCCCGAACATGGTTCAGGAACCGAAAAAAATCGCCCCCGCAATACGAAGGGGGCGTTCCAAACTCAAACTTATTCAGGAATTCTTACGACCAAGGGTCGTTCAAAGCATTGAAATATATACTGTCCACCCTCAAAAGTCAAGAGTTTTTCGCGCCTGTTCACATTATCGCTTGCATTCATTTTCCCTCCCTCCGGTAATTTTTGCATCGGGTTTGTAATATTTGCCGCCACTTCACCACATCAGACAGCAGCATCCTCTTGACCGAACCTCAGACCGTCATTTTTTGATGCTTATGATTGATTCGACCTCGGTAGTTAAAGAGGTTTTCCGGCATAGCGATTGTTTAATTTTCACTATGGAATTTAAGGAGAGGTCATAAAGCGTATGGCAACAACGATTGAACCACTGACATTTCAAAGACCCGACCATATGATAAGTCCGAGAATTATGAAATCCATGTCGGAGACTTTTTCAGTTTCAAACGCAGAGGCGTCTCTACGTTTCTTAGTGTCGTCTGACGGTATCGACATAAAATTGATTAACTCCGCTCCGATTTTTGCGATTCGATTTGAGGTGAGATTTGCAGACAAGTTTGCGTACCGCACTCCGGACCTCTCCGATCGAGTCAGAAATTTAAATAACTACATAAACTTCCAAGACAACACGCTCACATTCGTCCTCCTCGATATGGGTGGCAAGGGAATCCAAGCCGGGGACGATACAATTGTCCGGATACCCTCTGAAGCCAATCAGAATTTTGAAGTAGCATCCTCTTACGCATCCTTCGGTAATTTCGGGATCGTCGAGATAGCCCATTCGACCTCAAATGGCTTGAGCGAAGAGAATGCGCTGGTGCTCGAACAGAATGAGCCGAATCCGTTTAGCGGGTCCACAAGAATAGAGTTCAAACTTCCCGAGCGAACAAGTGTGAGGTTGGTCGTATACGATGTCGCGGGCGCGTTGATTCAGACTCTTCTCGATGCAACGGTCGGTGGGGGAGTACATAGTGTAGAATGGGACGGAAGAGATGACAATGGAAAACCCGTCGACTCAGGTGTGTATTTTTACAAGCTGTACGCCGGCATCAACAGCGTAACTCAGAAAATGGTTTTCTTGAAATAAGTTTCCCTCCAAGCCAACGCTCAACAAGGGGGTGTGACCCAATCGGATCGCACCCCCTTTATTTATGCCTGGGGACCTGGGCACAAAAAAAAACCGCCACTCACATTGATTTCTCAAATGAATGGCGGTCAATTTCTAAATGACTAAGGTTCCAGCACTCCGCTGAAAGTATTGGTCACCTGCGCGTTGGCACTGTTTCTGCCGGTCACGGTGACTGTCACTGTGAAGGCCAGATTTATCGCAACATTCTCAGTTCCAGATACAACGACCACGAATTCGGTAGATCCATATCCCCTTGTCAAGTAGTCGCCAAGTGTAGCTGGCAGACCATCCGCGCTCACTTTCCAGGTTACTCCTGAATTGGATGGCGGAGGCGTGACATCTACACTAGCAGATACTACATTCCCCGATTCGAGTGGGTTGCCGAATCGATCTGAGATATGTACAGGGATGTTGACCGAGCCGCCGCTGTGCAGTATAACAGGCGCTATCGATAGTGAATCATTAAACAGAATCGGACCCGTGCTCGCCGAGAAACAAATGAGTCCGCTGTCAGACACTATGCTTGAATTCTCGCCTTGAGTAAACGACTTTACGTACGCGTAGCCAGTCCCATCTCCGAACAACGTGCTATCTAATCCCGGAACCTGAGGTAACGGTTTGCCGCTGTAGAGAGTCGCGTTTGCGTGACCGTCAACGTCCGTCTGCCCTGCAGCAGTTATAATACCGCCGATCGGATGTCCGAGTCCGTCGCTTGTGGTGAAGTAGACAGCCGTCTTGGGTGCAACTGGGTTACCGTACTTGTCGCCAACTTGCACAGTGAATCCTTGCGCGACCTCAGACCAATCATATCCAGCAAAGTTCTGTGAGTGAGGAGGATTGGAATTCAGCTCGAAGTGAGCTTGATCAGGGAAGCCGCCATCCACTGTGACAACATTAGGAAAAACTTTTACGAACGAGCCGCTCGAAAGCGCTATTTGCGCAGTCAATTGGATTGTGCCTGCAGCCGTTCCGCTGTTTATTGTGGTGGAGACATCTCCGGAGCCATCACTAACCGCGGAAGTGGGAGTAACATAAGCACCACCTTGTGTGACTGGAATACCGCTGGGAACAAAAGTCACGGTGACCTTATGGTTAATGTCTATCGGGAACCCGAGACTGTCGAGCACCTGGAATGTGAGAATACTAGTCTCATTCTTCCCCACGCCATGGATCGATATCTCCTGTGTTGATATGTTCAGAAGCGATATTGACCTGGCGATTCCCCTGGCAGTGTTGCTGTCTCCTCCGACAATGACAGGCTTTGCGGAAAGTGAGATGTTATTACTTATCGTCTGGCCAGCATTTACTGAAAAGTTGATCAACGTATCATTATAGCTGTTCAGACTAAACAGCAAAGTCCCGGAGATAGAAGACAATCCCTGCAGATTCATGTCGAAAGAATAGCTCCCACCAAAGGATGTTTTTGTGCTATCCACTTTTATGGGAGTCGTAACATACACGGACACACCTGAAATAGGCAACTTGCTTTGAATATCTGTGACATAACCTGTGATATGCGCAGTCGTCAGACTATTGTCTAATGAAACCAAGATGTTCCCCAGATAGTTTGCTCCCTTTACAAACGTCTGAACAAACTGATACACTTTGTATCCGGGTTCTGATACAGTCATAGTTGCTGTGATTGAATCCAAGTCAAAGAGATTGACTGCCAGACTGAATGATCCATCCACAAACGTCGTGGTCGAATCGAGAACAATCGACGAAACTGAATGACTGTGTGACTTGAGGGAAGCCATGAACTTTGTATTTGAACCAGGGTTCCCGCTAAGGGCAACGATCACTTTTGCTCCCGCCAGTACATATCCGCTGAGGCTATCGCGAACTCTGCCGGTAATGATCGCGTAGTTATAGTTTGATGTCATGACAACATTTTCCGTAAGTGATTCTCCGGAATTTATAGTAAAATTCGCGGACGCATCATTATACCCGGTTTGCCTGAACGTTAATGTCACCGGAGCGGAGGGCTGCCCTTGAAGGTTCGGATCAAATCTGTAAGTACCATCCCCTAAAGTCTTTGTGCTGTCTCCAGCTATTGAAGATGAGAGAACAACGTTCACACTTGGGATCGGCTGCCCTGTTCGACTATCTGTGACAGTACCAGTGATGTGCGCAATTGTCGACCCTTTGTCAATTGGAAGGAAAATAGTCCCGATACTGTCAGTCCCGCTTACAAGGGTTAGATTGCTCCTGTATGTCTTAAAGCCAGCTTTTGTAATAGTCAGGGTTGTAGGCAGAGACTTAAGACCCTCGAGGTTGATATAAATTGCGAAAGCCCCATTCTGGAGTGTGGTGGCAGTATCGACTGCACCAGGCAATGAGATTGAGACTGAAGCGTCCCTCAAAGGATATGCAGTGCTGCTGTCTCTGACCACACCCAGAATAATTGCATAGAAGGCAGGATCAATATCAAGCGTGATTGGAAGACTTAGATCGCCTTTCACGTTTATATTGCTGTATGTCCTTGATTTGAATCCAGTAGCTGACACAATCAAAGTCACATTTACGCCGGCGGTGTCGGAGGAAATTTCCAGCGGAGGGAGTTGAAACTTGCCGTCACTTCCAGTATATGTTGTATCTCTTACGCTGCCATAGATTAAAATCACCGATGCTCCTGTGACGGGAGACGACGAGAGCGAACTGGTGACAGTCCCCGAAATAGTGGCAGAGGTTGGCACTGAAGTCCCGACAATGTTGTTGTTTTTGCAGCTCCAGTCAAAAGCAATCGCCAAAATGCCTATCAGAAGCGCCGTACCGAATCGAACTTTCATATCAACCTCCGAATAAAAATTCTCATGTTCAAATCTTTTTTTCGAATTTACTAACCTGCCTTCCCAAATTACCGAGGGCAGGTTTTTACAAATTATTTTCCGAGAGCGCGATTTATCGACGTAAGTATATCATCCAGGTCATACGGCTTGCTCACAAAATCTGACGCCCCCAGACGGAGCGATTCGATTGCATTCTTTACGTCAGCATAAGCCGTCAACATTATGACCTTCGTCTCCGGGACGTTGACTTTAACGTACTTCAGAACCTCAAATCCGTCGACCTTGGGCATCTTGATGTCTAGGAGAACAACGTCGTAGCGGTCTCCTTGTTCGTTTTTCTTGCGCACAAATTCGATCGCTTCATCACCGTCACCCGCGCTTTGGACCTCGAATGCTTCTGCCTCGAGCTCGCTGGCGAGGAGAAATCTCAGAGCCTCTTCGTCATCGACAACCAAGACTTTCGGCTTCGACATTAACTTCTCACTTTCCTGCCGACTGATCGTTGTTCTTGATGCTTTGTTCAAGACGTTGTAGCTCCTGTTGATAAGTTTTGTTTGGCTGTGCTCCCGCCGCGGCATGCGCTTCGAACCGTTCCTTCAAAGTGGGAACTATAGTCGCCTTCATGAGGATTACGAGTTCTTTCTTCTGATCCACGACCTGGTCTGAACCCGTCAAGTACCTGATTCCGAACACCCACCACGGAAGGTCTTTTAATACAGGAATTCCTTCGCGATGAATCGTAACAGTAGTACTATACAATCCGCCAATTGTCGTCTGTTCACCATCTAACAGCAGGACCTTTGTCGTTGCATTTTCAGTGTTAATTACCTGCCCGGTTTGCTGGCTTCCACCGAGAGAGCTGTTCGTCAGATCAAGATCGAGGCTGACAAAATCCACACTGTCCTGGCTGTAGACAGTTGGCGTGACGCTAATAATTATTCCGGCGTTATACATCTGCTGGACTGTATTGCCGGCAAAATCCTTGGTAGTAACGAAGAAATTCTGGCCAACCTGTATACGACCCGGCATGCCCGACCTCACAGTTACTTCGGGGCTTGCGAGGATTGTCCCCAAATCCTCCGTCTCGAGGAAACCAAATAGTGCTGAAAGTGTCCCAAAGTTGCTAATAGTATACTGGCCGCTAAGATTAAGTTGGCCTGCCACGCTTGCCGGCTGGCCCTGAGTGATTGTCGCGCCGGACGATATAGTCGCATTTGGAATAGTGATATTCTGGGTGGTCAGCGGATTAATTCCATTCACTGTATTCTGGAGAAGCAGATTAATATTAATCCCACGTGAGTCCAGTTTCGTGATGTTAGCCTCAAAGAAAACCGCTCTGATGTTCACTTCCCTGCTATCAAGAGTAGGAGTTCCGGCGGGGAGGGCTTGCTGCAGTGTCTGCTTCTCTTCGCCCTTGACGACCACTTGCTGCTGACCGGAAATTACCTGGATGTAGGTTTCATACTCTTTGTACCAGAGACCATTTTGCCTCAGAATGGCCTCCAGGGCGTCCAGCCATTGCATACGGTCGACATCAACGCCGATTGGCGTGGTGCGGTTATCAGGATCGACGATGATTTTGTTGAGGAACTTGCGACTGTAGCTGTCGAGAATACTTATCGCTTGGTTAAACGGTGTAGTGGCAACGATAGTGACCATCTGCTGCGGCGAAACATACTCGTGCCTCAATTCCTTAGGCTCGGCATTGATTTGCGCCCTTGCCTCACTGCCGATGCTCAAGAGCACAAAAAGGTACAGTACCAGTTTTTTCATTACAGTCCTCTTCTATTTGCCAAATCTTACGTTTAGAGCCACGCGGTCAATTATTCCGCCCTTGTTTAGCGTGAATTCCGCCTGATTCTTGTTCGGATCGATCCTGGTCAGGTAACCCAAGTAAACTTCGTCGCCAACCCTGAGAATGTGACCTTTGCCCTTTTCATCGACGATAAATATCTTATCCGCCATTACTGCTCGCAGGTCCGATCGTTCGACATCGACAAGCCCTCTTAGATTCGGAGGGGGTTCGGATGAGATCATCGGCTTCAGGAAATTCAACCCAACGCTCACCGGACGATAAAGAGTCTGATCCTCACCTCTCTGCTCGGATGACACGCCCGAAAGAGAAGCATAGAAAGCGTGTAACTCCATAGTGAAAGGCACAATCGTTGTTGGTTTCTCCTGAGTCTCTTCTCTCACTTCGTGGCCTGTCAAGGACAGCTCTCCTACCTTGTAAAGCAGTCTCGCATGCTCCAGATACCATACAAACTTGAAAAGATTATCGTACGAAGTCTCACCTTTGAGATTGTAAACGTTGTAACCATAATCATGAAGAGATTTGTTTCCCTGGTATAACATGTCAAACTTCACAAATCCGCTCGCGTCCATTATCCGATTGAGGTATGCATAAGTCACAGCAGTAGTATCATTCGTCGGGATGACTTTGAATCTCCTTGAATATTTCGCCTTCATTTCGGCGAGTTTTTGTTGTGAAGATGTCAGTTCCTCTTCAACACCAGGCCGTTGGGCTATTGTCTGGTCCAGGGAATAGATTTCCCTCTGAAGTTTGTCTTGCTCACCGGGCTGGACAACTTTTGTCAGATAGAATCCGACGCCGAAGATCACAGCCAGGAACGCCGCGAGAACGACGGTATTTCTCAGTGCATAAGTCATATTATGACTCTCACCTTCCAGAGAATTTTAGATCTACTTGGAAATCATAAACTGTCTTGCCGCGGATATCCGCGACCATGACTTTTCTCAGTATAGAACCGGGATAGGATTGCGCAAAGCGCGGTATCCGGTCACGGTAGATAGAGAATCCCTCGACGGAATAGGTATCGTTGTTGATCTGATGAACATCGACCAGCCACATGCTGCCTACCTGTCTTGCGGTTTCTGACAATGAGGCCATCAAAGTGGACCAACGAATCGTATTTGGCATGAGTGAATCAAGAAGAGTCGTCGCTGCGGAGTATTTTACAAACTGTGCCTGCACTGTCGAGATCTGAGATCTCAACGCGGATATCTCTGCAGCTTGTGCTTGCTTCGTAACAATATCCGATTGGATCTTCTTGATCTTGCTTTGATTCGAAGCATAGTTATAGGTAAAGTAGAATGTTGAACCAAACACAAAAGTGGCAAGCACAAGTCCGTGCCACGCCAGCTTAAATATCTTTTGACTTTCAAGGATCTTATGGGGTGTCAGGTCAGCCACATAAAAAGTCTTCGCCTTACCGGAGACCGCTCTCACCGCAGTTGCGATGGGCACTGCATATTGTGGAATCAAATCTGCTCCGCCAGCAGGAAGCTGAGCGACGTCCACCCTCGAGAGCTGCAGGTAATCTACCTCTGCACCCACAAGAAGCGAAGACAGGAAGCCCTTGATGTCAAAGTTCTTGCACTCACCGCACAAGATAACGCGGTCGATTCTGGGAAGGCTTAGATTATCCTGTCCGAGCAAGATCCTGCTGTAGATTGTATTTTGAACGCTGAATGAGTCTGCTCCTTCGCTAATTATGGGCGCAATATTAAAGAGCCCACGGCCGCGCATGAAAATCAGGCGGGTATATTCGATGCCTACATAAACTACCACGGTAATCTCGTCAACCTTCAGAGCGTAGTTATTCCTGACGAGATTTACGAGTGCAACGTCGCTACTCTCGACAAAGGCTATCTTGGGCATCTTCGAACCCAAATAAGGCTTTGCACTCACTATAAGATCCAGAGCGGGTATATCCTGTTCCCGGACCACGCCGATATATGTCGACTCAGAAGTTGTCGGAAGAATTTCCACCTGATCCTTCGTAATCCCGGCGCGCGTGGCCTGCAACTCTTCGATAATCCTTGCCACAATCTTTTCGGGTTTTTGCTTCATCGGCACTTCGACCGGGTGGTAGAAGATGTACGGTTCGCCTATCGATAGTGCAACGACATTCTTTCTCTTTCGATACCTGTTAAACAGCTCCGTAACAATCGACGAATTATTCTCATTAAGGGGAGTCTCGGCGGCGGTTGCCTGCGTCAGGTCGATTGTTTCCGCGGTGGATTCGCCACCTCCTCCAGCGGCCGCTGCAACCAGCTCGAGTCTCTGAACGAGTTTCGCATCGTAGAGATCGACCAGCGAGATCTTGTTGCCGCGACGGACAACATTCGCGACCTTGAGATCGACTCCGTCTACATAAAGACCTAGAGACCTATTGGCTGACATGTTGAACTCCTTTGTTGAGACTCACATCATTTGCAGGAGCTGTTCCATCCTGCGTTTGTTGTTCGCGTAGTTGAGTGCATTCTCCTTCGATATTCTCCGCTGCACGTAAAGCCGCTTAAGATCCTGTTCCATAGTAACCATACCGAGTTCCGAGCCCTCAGCTATCATCTGGTAAATTTCGCTCGTGTTCTTATTCTTCACCGCTGCCTTAACCGATGGGCTACCTATCAAAATCTCCTTCGCAAGCACGCGTTTACCATCCAGGCTTGGTATTAACTTTTGAGATATGACACATTGGAGGACATCAGCCAGACGCTGCCATACACGTTCTTGTTCGACCGGAGGAACTTCTGCTACTATTCTGTCTATACTTTCAACCGCAGATGCGGTATGCAAAGTCGAGAAGACCTTATGCCCGCTATCTGTTATCTCAAGAGCCGTCATGATAGTGTCGGCGTCGCGCATTTCTGAGATCATGACGATATCAGGATCCTGCCTGAGTGCCTCGATTGCTCCCTCTTTGAAAGAAAGAGTGTCACGGCCCACTTCACGATGACGGATAATGCACTTATCCGACTTATGGACGTACTCAATTGGAGATCCGATTATCACGATGTCCGAGTTCACAGTGTGATTATTCATGTCGATTATCGAATCAAGACTCGAGCTCTTCCCTGAGCCGGTGATACCGGTGATGAGTATGAGTCCTTCCTTAGTGTGAGCCAGGCTCAGCACATCAAGCACGTTTGGATGAAGTGCAAGATCTTGGATTGAACGAATCTGCTCGTTGATCGCGCGCATGTTGAGAGCAACTTCATCGAGATCGAGATACGCGTCGGCCCTGTACCTATATATCTTTCCGTTGTCACTCAGCGAATAAGAAAAATCCAGGTTGCGTTTGTCGTAGAAAAATTGCCTCTGTCTGTCGCTCAATATGTTTTGGACGAGGATGCTTGCTTCTTCGGAAGAATACGCACCCCATGAGTCGTCGGGGCGCTTGGAGCCAAAAATCCTGTACCAGATTTTACCTTGTGCTCCGAATCCGCCGAGATCAACATCAGACGCGCTGTTGTCACGCATCTTCATTAGGAACCCGTTCAGATGACCTTTGATTTCGATACGCTGGTCATCAGGCAGATTCGAGATCATGTTACCGATAAATATATGCCTCTCGAGACCATGCACGAGTTCCGACACCTGTGATGCAAGCTGCTTGAGCAGACTTCTTGCGCCTGCCATGCTTGATGTTTGAACCGCTTCCAATTCTCTCCTCTACCTACTTCTGCTCAATTGATTCGCCGCACGAGACCGCGAGGTGGTCGAGTTACGTCCAGAATCCGGTTCGACTGAGCGAATGTTTGACTTCAATGATTCGTCCTAGTCTTCAGTAGTTGTGGCGGCCACTTCTTCCATAGTGGTTATCCCTTCGAGCACTCGATTGATTCCCGCGCGCCGGAGCGTCCACATCCCGTCCTTTATTGCCTGATCCCGGATGTCATCTTCATTTATGTCTTCACCAGCCGACATGATTATATGTTTTATTTCGCGAGTGAAGTAAAGCGCTTCATGGATTGCCGCCCTGCCCTTGTAGCCGGTCCCGCCGCACTTCTCGCAGCCGATGGCTTTGTTGATGGTGTGTTGTTTTAGTTCTTCCTCTGTGAATCCAAATCGAATATAAGCCGGGTGATCTATTTCGTCTTTTCCGACCGGTTTCTTGCAGTCCGCACATAATGTCCTCACTAGACGCTGAGCTACGATGATGTTCACAGCGCTTGCTAAGAGGAACGGCTCAATGCCCATCTTATACAACCGGGCTACAGCACTAGATGCATCATTGGTGTGAAGCGTAGAAAACGTAAGGTGACCAGTGTTCGCTAGCTTCACCGCGATTTCTGCCGTTTCACGATCGCGTATCTCTCCCACAAGTACGATGTCAGGATCGTGACGCAAGATCGATCTTATCGCCTGCTCGAATCCCATCTTAGGTCCGATGCGAAGCTGCCTGGCACCATTGATTATGTATTCGACAGGGTCTTCGACCGTCAGTACATTTACAGTAGGATCAATCACCTGATAAAGTGCTGCGACAAGAGTAGTAGACTTGCCGCTTCCCGTTGGACCGGTCAGAATAATCATTCCCTGCGGCTTGTTGATGGCCTTGTAGAAAGACTCCCGGGCCGGACCCTGCAGTCCGAGCTTTTCAAGATCGGTAATAACCTTACGATCATCAAGGACGCGGATGACTATTGTCTCAAATTTATGCTTGAATTCGCTGGCTACCATCGGCAAGATTGAGACACGAAAGCGAATCCAGTGGTCGTCAACCTTTCTCTGAATGAACGCGTCCTGGGCTGCCTCCCTCTCAAATCGGTCGGCGCCTTTTGATCTGTCTTTTACAACAGCGGAAATCGCCTCCGGGAGAACACCCTCCTGAGTGTACCATAATCTAAGATCACCGTCTATCCTGAAGTGAATCTCGGTTTTGCTCCCGTCCTTTGGAACCACGTGAACATCGCTCGCTCCCTTGCGAACCGCCTCAACAAGCATTCCTTCCACAAGGTTGATTAGAACGCTTTTGTTGATCTCAGCTTCAAGCTGCTGCTCGTCAATTCCCTCTTCCTCGCCGGTGGTTATCTCTCCCATCTCTTCTTGCGACGAGCTTGAGAGGACTTTGAGGAACTCATTTTCAGGCGGGAAGACCTTGTCGATCAATCCCTGGAGATCCTTTAATCTTACGTAAGCAACTTCGTATCGCTTGGCGGCAAAGCTTCTTGCAAGTCTGGGTATCTCCTTATTAGTCGGGTCGGCTGCAACTATGATGAGTTTGTCAGGCCTGGCCTCATCAAACTTCAGAGGAAGCATCTTGGCATTGATAATCTCATCTTTCAGATTGTCCCCGGATTCTACAAGCTTCTTGACGAAATCTATTCTCACCCCGTCGATTACTTCGTCCGCTAGGTAGATCTCCCGAAATCCGTATAGATTCGCCACCTCTTTGAAAACGAGGTCGTGTTCAACATTAAAATCAGATACAAGGATTTGCGCGAGGGTGCGTCGGGTCTTTGAATCTTCGGCTTCTTTTTTCTTTATCGCAAGCTCAAGAGTCTCGTAATCAATTATGCCCTTCTTAAGGAGCGTGTAGCCTAGCTTATCACTTATATCTATTTCTGGCATTCTATACCATCATCTTCCATGGCACTGGTACGTGCATGCTCTTCACATCTTCGTTAACGCGCGTAAGATTCTGCACGATGGTCAGCATATCATCCTAAAGCCGGGTTCTTTGGACTAATCATCGCCGATTCGGACGACACGATCGTCAGTGCGATCATTACAACCATGATAACCATCGAAACGAAAACCTGGATCAAGTCGATTGCACTTTTCAACTTGTAGCCCGTTTCCTTCTCGTAGTAGTTGGCCAGCTGCAATGCTGTGCTCTTTACCGTTCCTGTTTCAGCACCGCTGTGGAATCGAGATATCGCGGTCTCGGTAAACACATTTGCAGCTGCTAGCGATTCGGTCAGTCCTTTGCCCTGAGTAACCATCATCGGTATCGCCACAGACTTGATCTGGTGCTCCATATATTTGTTCCCACATGCTTCTGCAGCAAGTCTAATGACATCAATATTCTCACCTGAGCCGCTGTACATGGCATAGAACACGCGACAGAATATTTCGATGCACTGCTTGTGCAAGAGCCCGCCGATGGCAGGCATCCTTATTGTGTATTTGTCCAGATAGAATCTTCCTTTTTCGGTGGAGACAAATCGAGCGAATATTATTGAACCCGCGACCAAAACCAATCCCATCCACCAAAAGTTCTGAGTGAGGAAATGGCTCAACTTCAATGTCGCCGCGGTCATTGGCGGAACCTGGCCAAGTTTAGCAAACAACTCCGCAGTGGCAGGGAAAATATAGGCCACATAATAGATCACAGCAATGAGGAGAACGAACATCGTAACGGCAGGCATTATGAGCGCGCTCTTCAAGTTTTTCTTGAAATCTGCCTGGCGTTCAAGAAACTTAGCGGTACTCTCGTAGATTTCCGCCATGTTTCCGCTCTTCGATGCCAATCCAAGCATGTGTGCTGTGAATTTCCCAAAAACCTTCTCGTGTTTCAGAAACGCCTGCTCACTGTCCTTACCCTGTTTCAGATCATTATTAATATCCCTGACAGAATCTCTGAGAGTTTTATTCTCAATGTCATTTGTCAGCAACTGGAGAATCTCGTTGAACGGCAGTTTCTCCCGCAGCAGATCTGCACTTACCCTGACGAATGTAACAACCTCGGTGGCCGGTGGCTTCGGCTTGAAGTCAAGGAACTTTCTCTGGACGGAGAGCACCTTATAATCAAGGTGCTGTAGAGCTTGTTCGACTTCCTGCTTTGTGAACGCTTTCTGCTCACCAGTAACGGGCTTTTCAACACCGCGCCTGACTCTGTATACAAAAGTCGAACGGGCTCTAAGATCGGTGAGTCGAAATTGATTTTTTTGTGACAGGTCCTGGACGATCTTCTTTGCCTGGGCACGAGAATCTGCGGATACAATCCCTTGTACCGCTCGTCCACCTGCTTTGATACCCTGAAATCTAAATTCTGGCACTCAACGCCCTCCTCATCGTGAAGAAAAATAAAAGGGCAGAAATCCCGGGTTACAGGACACTGCCCTAAACAAAACGTGCGCCTTGGTTAGTTGAGAACCGTCGCCACAGCCTGATCCGGTGTGATCGTGATATAGGCTTTGACGTTGTTTGCGTTGTCGTTGCCTTTTTCCTTACCGCAGCCGACTATGTAAATCGTCTGTGCAGTGGCAGCAATCGAAGCGGTATCGCCAGGCACGTATGTAGCTCCGGACGGCTGAGCTGATACTGCCTTGTAGCTACCATTAGCATTTCCGGTGTCCACGAAAGCCAGTCCGAATCCTTTAAAATCTTGTCCACCGCCAGCCATCGATATCGGCTTGCGATAGAACTGCTGGGCTTTCGCACCAAGGTTGTTGAGGTCATTGATGACCTGGTCACGGTTCGAACTCTGAGCGTTACTCTTAAACATTGATATTCCAACG